>NZ_WTFC01000057.1:0-2515 GCF_009795795.1 Gilliamella sp. Pas-s95
GTAGATTTAAACAATCCAACTTTTGGGGGGCAGTTCATTCGCTTTAATTCCCTAACTCGGACGTGGTCACTGTGGCTATTTTGTTTACCAAAGGTCAAAACGTCCGAAACCACCGTACCTAATTCATTCTATCCACCAACCCAAAAAGGCCTGATTTTCCGCTCAAGAATCGGTCAAGAAAGGTATTGATTTTATTAAAGTTTTTGTTTGGTGGTTTTTAGCCAAAACCACCACCCAAACCCTTCCCAAAAACACACCAACATAAGCTGACTTAAGCCTTAACAAAACCTTAAAATTTTTAACAAAAAACTAGCGCATTATTAATCAACCGGTTATAATTTCATCGCTTTCAAAGCAGGGGGAACGCTCATTAGTTGAGCGGATAATTATAAAAAATGTAAATAAAACAAAAAATTACTTGACAGGATAATCGAAATGCGCTACCATGCATGGCATCTGGCATCTGGCCTGCCAAACCTACGCTCTAAATCTTTTTCATTTTCGCTGTAGTTTAAATCAGACTCAGTTCTTATTTTTATCACCTAAATTATCAAAATCATTGCACTTGGCGAAATCGCCATGTTTATCGGCAGGGTTATCGCCAAGGCCGAGACACTTATCTTTTCTATCTAAATTACCAGACTTACTTAAATTATTTAGATTACCTAAATTGCCGTTGTTCTTTGCGTTGCTGCTCTTATTGTTGTATTCGCAGTGTTCTATGGCATTGACGGCAAATACATCAAAGGAAATAGAGGGTAGTGCGCCATATTTAACGTTCGACGGTGGTCGGACAAAGGTAACAGATGCAGACAATTTGTTGTCTATAAGATTGCAGGATGGTCGGGTTATCACGCCATCTACTAATCCATCAAGTGCAGCAAATCCGATAAGTTTGCCGTATGTGGGGAGTAACTTAGGTCATATAACAATGGTCGTCCCGTCATCACAGAGTTCAATTAGTATGAATGATTTGGTTGTTCAGGGTAATTGGGAAGATGATGATGGGGATGGACAGGGGGCTAATGGAGTAACGGCTACAGGGAGTATATCGGTATCGTTTACGGATAAGGATGGCAATACTGTTAATCGTAGTGATGCATTGGATATATGTAATGCTCCTTATAGGGTAAGGTTAGTAAGTACAGAAGGAAGTTTAACTACCCAGTATGGGGTGCCAAGGAGTAGTAATTTCGGTGGAGCTATGGTGGATTATTATATCAACCCGTATAACACTGTTGCTCGTGTTTGTTACGCAAGGCCGAATTTGTACTTCGGTGGTACTGGTGCTACAGTTAATAATATCCGTGACGATTCCCATTACGCAGGCCCATCTAACATATGGAGTCCTACAAAGGGCTTTTTAACTCAATCTAATGATTATTCATCTTACGACCAAAATTTTCCGACAACGGGTGCTGATGGATTGTATTTTGATTTAGAGTTGCCTGCTGGAGTAGATGGAAGTCAGTTGACGTGGCCTGTTGTCACGAATGGTAGTATAAGAGCAACGGTAAGTTGGACAAAGCCGCGTTCTGGTGCATTCACAGACCCACATGGAAATATTCTACAAGCCGATGAATGGATTAGAGATAAATCCAGTTATGTCACACGGGTAACGTTAAGCGGTCCTAGGGCGGATAGAACTCAGATAAATACAAATAATCCTAGTCCTCTAGCCGTACCATCTTTGCCGCAGAAATTTGAGTTGGTTGGTAGAGATAGTCGAGGTAATGAGGTGAGGTATGGATTTGTGTTAAAGCAATGGTTCGTCCATCGTGGTAAAAAATGGGATAGTCAGTATAATCAAATATCTTGGTGTAGTAGTTTGGGTTATCGTTTACCACAGGTCAAGGATTTAACTAACGCGGTGCGCACAAATAGTCCTTCTATTTCTGGCGCCAGGCCTAGTTCACCTGCTAGTTATTATCAGCGTCACATAGGTGCTGGTTTTTTCACGGAGTGGGGCGTCATGTACCGCTACGCTGATGTGGGCTTCGTCCACTACGGCTACTGGACGAGTGACACAACAGGTAGCAATGGGTTCGATGTCTACTCACAAAGCGGAGACATCTACAGCGACAACGTTTCCGATAGCCGCTACGCTGTTTGCTCCTCACCTTAACTTTTATTTCATAGTCCTTAATCCTTGGGCCACGGGGGGTTATAGTGCAGATAGAGGATAATTTATCAAAGAATAAAGACCCCGCGTACGTTGGGGCATTTCCCTTAGGGTTGCGCTGTTGCGGCGAAGCCACAATCGCGCCGCCCCCGCCGCCGACGCTGAAAGCGTGGTTGGCAATTCTAATGATTACGTTGTGGTGGTTTAAATTTGTGGTCTATTTATAGTACGGCAAGGTTTCGGACGTTTTGACCTTTAGTGAATAAAATAGCTACAGTGACCACGTCCGAACAAAGGGAATTAAAGCGAATTCCCTTTGCAATCCCACGCTTTGGCTACAAAATGTGGCCTACGGCACTACTCGTATCATCCTGATACTCGCCTCTACGAGGC
>NZ_WTFC01000058.1:0-2398 GCF_009795795.1 Gilliamella sp. Pas-s95
AGCTAATTGCTTTATCGGCTGACTGTTTAGGTAATGCGATAATTAAACCGACACCACAGTTAAAAGTTCGGTACATTTCGTGACGACTAACATTGCCAGCTTGTTGTAGCCAATTAAAGATGGCTGACCATTGCCAACTTGCTAAAATTACGCCAGTGGCAGAAAAGCTAGCAGCACGCTTTGCCCACAAAGGCGTTCAAAAAGCGTTTAATCTATTTGCTATGCGTACAATATTATTCCGTTTTGCAGGTGCAGTTGGCATACTGGCTTTGGTTTTAGAGTTACTTTATGACTATTTTTCTGACGATGAAATTCAAGTTTGGATCACCTATTCTGCTTTAGGAGTACGTAAAGGTGAGCTAAGATTTAAGATGAGTTTCGATCAAATTAGCGCATTTAAAGAACTTAGTCTGTTTGTTGAAAAACTTCAAGAAGAGAGCGGTGTTAATCTTTCCCAAATTGACAAAAAAGCGATTGAAAGTATGAAAAACGATTACGAGTCTATTTTATTAACGACTCAAAATAATGTTCATAAATGGCTTAAATAAAAAAGGGCATGCGTGCCCTTATTGTTCAAGCGGGGGATAGCCTGGCCAGTAATTTTCAAATGGCAGCTCTCCCATAGTAATAGCATATTTACGCCAAAGTTGAGCTTGTGTAATATCTTGTGCCTCGCCTTTATAATAATAGCTTAAATAAGTCATGGTCTTATAGTAACCTTGTATTGACTTTTTTACTAAGTAACGTTCTTTTAATGGTGTAATTTCACCCACTGTTTCACCTAATATTACTGACCATGTTGGTCTAGGCCAAATTTCTATAGGACCTATTCCATTGGTAAGATTCAACTGATAGATTCTATTGAAAAATTGAAATTTTTCAGTAATATAGTCTTCATCACTGGAATCGGTTATTTGAAATTTTTCTCGGCGTGGTTTTTTATAATCTTCAATTTTAGCTTTAAGTGAGTATTTTTTATAATTTTCGTTAGTTTCAATACGCCAGATAACATCTTCTAGATTATTATCAGGCATAACACGAAAAGCCTGCACCAAAGTGTCAAAACCTTTAGGTACATCTTGCTCAGTGCCAAGTCCTTGCATATACATAAAGGCCAGTGTTTTAAGCGCTGGTGGGCATTTTTGTTTAGCGGCCTTTTGGTATAACTCAAAGGCTTTTTTTTCGTCTTTTTCAACACCGATACCGAATAAATAAAAATAAGCTAAATTGGTTTGGGCAAGGGCATGGCCTTTATTGGCCGCTTTTTGATACCATTCGATAGCTTTAGCCAAATCAGGCTCAACGCCTTGACCAAATTCGCTCATTGGGTAAATTGCGCGGGAATAAGGGTCAGAGGGTAATTGAAATTCATAAGGGGCAAATTTGGCTTCGATATAGGGTAAATCAGGGTCAGTATTTTTGCCGTTTTCATCAAAAAAGTAGTTGCGAGGCGGTTTACCGCCTGAGCCGTTTTCGTAGATATAGCCAATACTATTTTGCGCATCTAGATTACCTTGAGCCGCCGCTTTTTCAAACCAGCTTAATGCAACAGGAAAATTATTAAACTCATCGCGGTATATGGCACCTAAATTATATTGGGCTTTAGCCAGTCCTTGAGTCGCGGCTTTTTCGAACAGTAATCTGGCTTTGGTATGATAGCCTTTATGCAATAGGGCATCTTGATAATAAATTTCCCCAAGGCTATTTTGGGCATTGGCATCACCTTTATCGGCTAGTTTGGTACAAATAGCGATATTGGCTTCATCTTTTTTTAGTGGCAAACATTTTGTGTTGGTTTTAGCAGAACTAGGCAATGATAACCCAACTAACATAATCAATAAAAGGGATAATTTGGTGTGCGCTAACATAAAGTATTCCAGTTGATTGTTCGATAAAACATCAGTTTATCATAAAATATTTCTAGATAAAACAGACCATTAATGCCGAATAGCCTGACGCAGAAGATGAAATTTAAGTAGCGATTTACTACTGGAAATAGCCGCAAATTTTCACAACCAAAGCTGAATTTATTCTTTAATAAACAACAGATTTTTAAGGTAATGGGAGATTTATGCAGAAACTTATGCAAGTTTATTTATTAAATGCATATTTCGTTTATAAAAAGATTAATACTTTTCAAACTAGTTTAGTTTTAGAGATCTGTTTATTTATATTGAAAGGTCTTGAGCCAAAAAAGACTTATATATTCTTCATGGTTTATGGTGTTTAGAAGAATAATATAAGTCATAAATTATTTACTTGATAATAACACGTTCACTTGATGTAGCGTGCTTAATTTCACCTAATAACCACGCTTTTTCACCATGGTTATTTAGTAAGCTAATTGCTTTATCGGCTGACTGTTTAGGTAATGCGATAATTAAACCGACACCACAGT
>NZ_WTFC01000059.1:0-2267 GCF_009795795.1 Gilliamella sp. Pas-s95
TGCGAAGGAGCTAGTATAAATCACCTTTCTACTTTCTTCACTCCACCGTGTTTAAAATTGCACTTCATGTTTGAATCCAGGAACAACAACAAAAAAACTTCAATAAAATCAATACCTTTTCTGACCGATTTTTAAGTAATAAGTGCATAAAAATGTACCGATAACAAATTTGAACATCTGGGCAAGGCAAAGGTGACCTCAAATAGGCAAGTATCTGGATAATACACAGACAAAATCCAGTATAAGAGCCGCCCTCAACTGCACGAGGGCGCTGTTCTTTGCTAGATTGTTCTTTGTTTACACCATACCCTCCTCAGTTTAATAATAAGGACTAAAAGCTAAGGCGTGGTGCATATGCCACCCCAATGGTGTTCAGCTGAGACGAAAGTTGGGACGCTGCTGATTGCGCCAGAGAAGACGATCGTAAGGTAGCCATTACCTCCAGCATCGCTCGTCAAAACGGAGCTCTTTATGCCCCATAGGTCTATATAACTGTATTTATCTAGATTGCCCCACTCCGTGAAAAATCCTGCTCCTATGCGACGCTCGTAATTATTATGACTAGACGACGGTCTAGCACCGACACTTCCAGTACAAGGATAATTAGGAAGACTCTCCCCCGGAGAACAAACAGCATTGGTTAAATCCCTTACTCGTGAAAAACGATAACCCAAACTACGACACCAAGAAGAATAGCCAGAGTGAGAATCGCCGTTATTTCGACCAACAAACCACTGTCTCAACACAAATCCATACTTGACCACCACATTACCGCTACTATCTTTTCCCTTTAACTCAAAGGTCTGCGGCAAAGATGGACGAGTAAGTGGACCAGGATTACTTGATTGTCTTCCCGTCCAAGGGCCATCTAATTCTACCCTTGTTACATACTGGGATTTATCACTAATCCAATTATCGCCGCTGTATGGTTTCGTCCATCTGACTTTAGCTGTTATCCCACCCCGAGTAACAGGAGACCACGTCAACTGACTTCCATCCACTCCATCAGGCATCTCTAGATCAAAATACAATCCCTTAGCACCTGTTGTAGGAAAATTACGACCGTAAGATGATGAATTATTAGACTGTGTTAAAAAACCCTTATCTGGATTCCATATGTTAGATGGACCTGCGTAATGGTCTTTGCCTCTATCAAGATTCGGCCTTGCGAATTGCACAAAACAACTAACTGATGCGCTCGGACTGATGTAATATGTCACAAACTGACTACTGAGAGTACTACTATTAGGAACACCATACTGTGTAGTTAAACTACTATGTGTAACATCTAATCTCACTCTATAAGGTGCCTTACAAGGATTTAATGTGTCATTACGACTTACGCTACTACCATTTTTGTCAGAGAAATAAACTGATATCATCCCCGTCGCTGTTACACCATTTGTACCCTGACCATCCCCATCATCATCCCCCCAATTGCCCAATGCCACTAAGTTACTTAAACTCCAAAAACTGTATCCCGGCGGCACCAACATTCCTATATCACCCAATGTACTCCCTGCTGGTAATCTTATCGGATTTGTCGCACTTGATGTATTTGTTGATGGTGTAATCCTTGTACCATTCGGCAACGTTATAGACACGAAATCATCCCTTGAAGTTACCCTAGTTCTACCTCCATCAAACGTAAAATACGGCGGAGTACCCTCAATTGTCCTTGATGTATACGCCGTTAATGCCTGTGCCCCCTGAGAATAAGACAGCAAGAGCAATGGCGTAAAAAACAACGATAATTTAGATAGAAAAAATAAGCGCCTCGACCTCGGCAATAACCCTGCTGATAGACACGGCGACTTCGCTAAGCACGATGATTTTGATAACTTCGGTGATAAAAATAAGAATGGAGTCTGATTTCGACTACGGTGAAATTGAAAAAGATTTAGGGCGTAGGTTTGGCAGGCCAGATGCCAGATGCCAGATGCCGATTATGATAGCGCATTTCGATTATCCTGTCAAGTAAATTTTTGTTTTATTTAAGTTTTTTCATAATTGACTGCTCAATTAGCGAGCATTTCCTTGCTTTAAAAGCGCTTAAATTATAATCTGTTGATTAATAATGCGCTACTTTTTTTGTTAAAAATTTGTAAAGTTTTATTAATAAGATAGAGTTAAGCTTTTAGTGGCATGCTTTGGGAAACGGTTTTGGTGGTGTTTTTTGGCTAAAAACCCTGGATTCAAACATGAAGTGCAATTTTAAACACGGTGGAGTGAAGAAAGTAGAAAGGTGATTTATACTAGCTCCTTCG
>NZ_WTFC01000005.1:0-88460 GCF_009795795.1 Gilliamella sp. Pas-s95
TTAAACCATAACCATCATTACTATTGAAATAATGTTCAATAACTTGTTTTTTAAAATCGAATGTATATTTTTTTGCCATAATTTTATTCCCAAAAGTAGATTTAAACAATCCAACTTTTGGGGGGCAGTTCAAAAGCGAATTCCCTTTGCAATCCGACGCTTTGGCTACAGAATGTGGCCTACGGCTGCCCTCCGCCTTCGCTCGGTCTTGACGCACCGGCGGACAAATTTGTCTGGAACAAATTTGAACACCTGAGCATATCGAAGGTGGCCTCGAAGAGGCGAGTATCAGGATGATACGAGTAGCGTAACCGAAGGCCACATTCTGCAGCCAAAGCGCGGGATTGCTAAGGGAATTCGCTCTAATTCCCTTAGCTCGGACGTGGTCACTATAGATATTTTATTCACCCAAGACCAAAACGTCCGAAACCTTGCCGTACTATAAATAGATCACAAATTTAAACCGCCACAGCGTAATCACTAGAATTGCCAGCCGCGCTTTTAGCGTCGACGGCGGAGGGAGGCGCGATTGTGGCTTCGCCGCAACAGCGCAACCCTAAGGAAAAATGCCCCAACTTACGCGGGGGCTTTATTCTTTGTTAGATTATCCTCTATCTGCACCATAACCGCCCCCGCAGCCCAAGGATTAAGGACTAAGAAATAAAAGCTAAGGTGCAGAACAAAGGCCATAATGGTAGTACCTGGCACTGTTGCTGTTAACGGCGCCGTTCGCCGCGTCGACAATGAAGAAGCCATCGCTACCTGATGCGTCGCTCGTCCAGTAGTCGTAGAAGGAGAAGCCCACATCATACTCGTCCATGAGGCCCCACTCCGTGAAAAACCCAGCACCTATGTGACGCTGGAAATAATTATTAGATGAAGATGGTAAGGCACCAGAAATAGAAGGACTATCTGTTTTGACTGCATTGGTTAAATCCTTTACTTTTGGCAAACGATAACCCAAACTTCTACACCAAAAGGATTGGTTAGACTGACTATCGCTTACATTATCCCGATGGACGAACCACTGCTGTAACACAAATCCATACCTCAACTCATCACCTTGACTATCCCTACCGACCAACTCAAATGTCTGTGGCAAAGATGGTACATCTAGAAGACTAGGATTACTTGAAATTATCTGAGTACTATCAGCGCTAGGACCGCTTAACTTAACTCGTGCGACAACATTTCTTCTCTCAATACTAGGAATCCATATATCACTAGGTCTAACGTTTGTCACGGTAGCGGTTATACTACTACCATTCGTGACAACAGACCACGTCAACTGACTTGCATCGATTCCACCTATGTCCAAATCAAAATATAATCCATCAGCACCTGTTGTCGGAAAGTTTCGGTTATAAGATGATGGACTTGTTGACTGAACTAAAAAACCCTTATAAGGGTTCCATATGTTAGCTGGGCCTGCGTGATTGCCTATGACATAACCATCAAGATTTGGCCTTGCGTAACAAATACGAGGAACATTGTCATACGGATTGATATAATAATCCACCTCAGATCCACTAAAACTACTACTCCTTGGCACCCCATACTGGGTAGTTAAACTTCCCCCTGTACTCATTAAATTTACCCGATAAGGAGCATCACAAATACTTAATGCATCACTACGACTTACTGTTCGACCATTCTTATTCCTAATCCATACCGATATACTCCCTGTAGCAGTAATACCACTTGTACCCTGTCCATCCCCATCATCATCCCCCCAATAATTATATCGAGTGATTAAATCACTTAAATCAACTGAACTAGCCGATGACGGGACTATCATATCTATATCATCCAGAGTATTCCCTGCATAAGGCAATCTTATTGGATTTGATACACTTGATGTATTAGTAGACGGCGTGATGACTTGGCCATCCTGCAACCTTATAGACAACAAACTATCCGTTGATGTGGTCCTTGTTCGACCACCGTCAAACGTTAAATACGGCGCAGTACCTTCAATAGTTTGTGATGTATAAACCGATAATGCCTGTACACTAAACGAAGAAAGTAATAACAAAGGTGTCAACCTCAGAGAAAATACTAATAATTTCGCTAAATTCAGCGGTAAAAATAAAACTCGTGAGGAATCTTGATAACTACAACTTTGATAACCCAAAAGATACACTGAGGAATTGCAATACATACCAACCGACCTGTTAAGTGAATTTTTTATAGAAATTTTAGGATTGTTTGTCCGCTCAACAACCAGGACTTTTGTCCCAGTTTGAAAAATTATATTCTTCCCAAAAATAAAGGACTAGCTTTTTTTGTTGATTTTTGTAAAGTTTTATTAATGAGGTGGTGTCTTGGAAACGTTTTGGGCAGAGATTTTGTTTAAAAACAACCAAATAAAAAATTAAATAAAATCAATACCTTTTCTAACCAATTTTTGATGAAAAATAATGCCTTTTTGTTTTGGCGGATGGAATAGGTTGGCTGTAGCTATTTTGAATATCTAAATCACAAATGTCCAAAGCCAGTATCCCCAAACTCAATCCTCAATAAAAAATGTCATAAAAACTATTTATTTTATTCAAGTTTTTATTTGGTTATTTTTAAACCTAGCAACCCACTGTTAATTAAACGCAATTTGCTTAAAGCCCGTCACCTTTGTTGGCGGATTAGTTTCGGCGATTTGTTCAATGCGGCTGATGATTTGAATTAGTTTGTCGCCATAATTTGGATCAGTGGCATAATGTGCCGCTTGTAGAGCTTTAGCTGCCGTTCTGGCATCTGGTGCATTGACGACAGCACGATAACGAGGGCTTTGGGTTAATAAATGGATATAGTCAGTCAGTGCATGTTGTTTGCTATTATAGACTCTAAAATCATCTTCGATTTTAATCATTTTATTATTCAAAAATTCTTGCGTGATTAACCGTGTAGAATCCCCACTCCACGATGCGGTTGCTTTGATACCAAAATAGTTATGGCTTGATTGGTTATTTGCGGTTTTGATCTGTTTTTGCCCCCAGCCTGTTTCTAATGCGGCTTGTGCAATAATAACTTCATAAGGAATGCCAGAATTTTTTGCCGCCTGTTTGGCGGGCTCTAGCCAGTCTTTTACAAATTTAATAATGTGTTCGTCTTTATCGGCTTTTGTTGGTGTTTTTAGTGATAATTCATGCGTAGGGCTAGTTTGCTTGGTAGTTTGAGTTTCTTTATGACTACGATAAAGCATTTGCCCCAACGCTTGGGGGGTGATGTTCGATGAGTTATCACTAAATAAAGATTGCGCTAAACGAAGATGTTGCTGGGTGTTACTTGCATTCGATTGTAAATTCACCTTTGTCGATGGCGATTCATTATGAGTTAATTGTTTGGTAATGATGTCGGCTAATCCAAATCCTTTTCCCGCAGCTTGTTGGGCAATTTGTTGATCAAACATTGAAGTAAACAGCTGTGTGGCAGATTGGCTAAATAAGCCGCTTTCAGGCACTGCTTTACGCATGGATTGCATCATCATGTTGATAAACAGTGATTCAAATTGCTTAGCCACTTGTTTAACACTTTCTGATGAGCCATTTATTACACTGCGTTTTAGTTGGTTTAGCCCAGATAAATCATAAGCAAAACGGTTAATTGATTGACCAATTGTATTATTCATAAGCCATATTCTTTAAATTGTTTCAAGCGTTGCGTGTAAACAACCTGCCGATTTTAGTGCTTCAAGAATCGACATTAATTCGGTCGGGTTTGCACCTAATAAGTTGAGTGAATTAATGACATGATTTAAGTCTGTTCCTGCCGCCAAATTGTGTAATGCACCACCACTTTGCTCAATGCCGATTTCTGTTTCAGGTGTTACCACAGTTGCACCACCCGCAAGTGGAGTGTTGGGTTGGCTTACGTTGAGTTTGTTGTTCACTACAACAGATAAATTGCCATGGGCTACCGAACAGTTATCAAGCTGTACTTTTTGATTCATGACAACAACGCCTGTTCGCGTATTGATGACTACTTTGGCAGAAATTGGCGTGCTGCCTATTTCTAAATTTTGTATTTTAGACAAAAACTGTACACGTGCTTGGCTTTCTTTGGGCATTTTTATAGACACTGTTGTGCCATCTAGGGCGACTGCGCTATTTTTTTGTAATCGGTTAATTGCATCTGTTATTTTTAGAGCTCGGGTAAAGTCAAATTGGTTAAGATGTAGGTGAATAGTATCTTGCTCATCTAAACGAGTGGCTAATTCACGTTCAATCGTTGCACCATTAGGTATAGTTGCGCCTGCTGTTTGGTTAACACTGACACTGCTTCCTTTGCTACTTGCCCCCATTCCCCCTACAAAAAGGTTGCCTTGGGCAATGGCATATACTTGATTGTCGGCGCCTTTTAGTGGTGTCATGATTAATGTGCCACCACGCAGACTTTTAGCATTACCGAGCGAAGACACTACAACATCAATTTGTTGTCCAACTCGTGAATAAGACGGCAATTTTGCCGTGACCATGACCGCTGCAACATTTTTTAATTGCATGTTGCTGCCCGATGGTACGGTAATACCTAATTGAGATAGCATGTTAGTGATACTTTGAATAGTAAAAGGGGTCTGTGATGTTTGATCACCAGTACCATCTAGTCCGACAACAATACCGTAACCGACTAGCGCGTTTTCCCTTACGCCTTGAATGGTAACTAAATCACGAATGCGTTCAGCATAGCTTGCTGGGACGATTAATATCATCATAAAGATAAAACAAACAAAAATACGCAACTTTTTTAGCATAATGATACTCATTAAAAAGGGGACAGATTTAAAAATAGTCGTTGTAGCCAGCCCATCGTTTGTGCTTCATCGATATACCCATTACCAACATATTCAATACGTGCATCAGCAACTTGAGTCGAGATAACAGTATTATTGCCGTTAATGGTTCTTGGATTAACAATACCAGAAAAGCGAATAAATTCGGTGCCTTGATTAATGGCTATCTGCTTTTCACCAATAACCTTTAAATTGCCGTTGATCATGACATCTTGAACGGTGACGGTGATGGTGCCATTAAAGGTGTTTTTTGCATTAGCACCTCCAGACCCTTTAAAGTCATTGCCGCCAGACATTTCGGTATTAGCTTTGCCCCTTCCGACTAAGCCATCTAAAAATTTAGGCACTGTTTTTACACCTAAATTGACCGAACCATTTCGTCCTGCATTAACTGATGAGCTTTTACTTGCGCTGACGTTTTCTTGTAAAACGATAGTTAATACATCACCAATATTACGCGGGCGACGATCTTCAAACATTGGCTGATAGCCAAAACTCGTGGGCCGAGCAGCCTGATAAATTGATCCGCTAGTGTTCACAATTTCAGGCATTTGCGGAACAATACTCGTTTGCCCATCAACCAATGCTTTTTTGGGTAATTGAGCACAACCAATTAGGCACAATGCAATGAGAATATAAAAATATTTCAATATGCTTATCATGTTGTTAACTTTAGAGTTGATTTAAGCGTTGTAGCATTTGATCGGATGCTGAGATCGCTTTGCTGTTAATTTCGTAAGCACGTTGTACTTGAATCATATTTACCAACTCTTCAGCAACATTAACATTAGAGGTTTCGGTATAGCCTTGATATAACAAACCTGCTCCATTTAACCCCGGAGTGTTTTCGGTTGGTGAGCCTGAGCTTTCAGTTTCTAAATAAAGATTTTCGCCCATGCTTTCAAGACCTGTTTCATTAATGAAAGTATGTAATGTTAATTGACCAACTTGTACTTGAGCTGATTGGTTGGCTAGGGTTACATTAACGATACCATCACGCGCAACCGTCATTTTGATAGCATTGGCTGGAATATTGATTGTTGGCTGTATTTCATATCCAGATGCGGTAACAAGTTGACCATTTTGGTTAACCTGAAATGCACCACTACGAGTATAAGCTTGCGTGCCATCGGGTAGTAGCACTTGGAAAAAACCTTGTCCATTAATAGCTATATCACTGCTGTTATCGGTTAATTCTAAATTCCCTTGGCTGTGAACCCGCTCTGTTGCAACAGGACGCACGCCAGTACCAATTTGTAATCCAGACGGTAATGTTGTTTGTTCTGAAGACTGAGCGCCGGGTTGGCGAATGGTTTGATATAATAAGTCTTCAAATACTGCTCGTTGTCGTTTAAAACCGCTGGTGCTGACATTAGCTAAATTATTAGAGATGATATCCATATTCATTTGTTGTGCCGTTAATCCCGTTTTGGCAATCCATAATGATTTAATCATTGTTATTCCTTTTTATGAAAGTGATAAAATTTGATTCGCTTTTTGTGCATTTTCGTCAGCAGTGATAATTTGTTTCATCTGCATTTCAAATTGACGAGAATGGCTAATTAAATCCACCATCGCTGTAACGGGGTTAACATTACTGCCCTCTAATACACCCGACATGAGTTTTGCTTTTGGGTTATCTTCTAATGTTGCACCTCGTGCATTACGAGCTTCTTCAGTTAATTGAAAAAAACCGTTATCTCCACGTATTACTTCATGACGCTCAAGATGTACTTTTTTGATTTTTCCCACTTGAGCAATAGTGGTTGGTTTATCACCTGCTCCCAACGCTGAGAGAGTACCATCACTACTTACACTCACTTTAGATTGTTGAGGAACCGTTAAAATACCATTGTCACCAATTAATGGATAACCTTGCACATTGAGTCCACCGTTTGCATCAATCTGGATTGCACCATTGCGAGTATAAGCTTCACTGCCGTCGGCTAATTGTACCGCTAGCCAATGATCTTCTTCTAAAGCGACATCCATATTCCGTCCAGTATAATTAAATGCCCCCATAGTCGAATCAAAAGTTGGGGTTGTTGCAGCAACCATCGTTCGTGTCGCCATACCATTGCCAACAATCGGTACCGCTTTCATTGCAGTTAACTGTGCTCGAAATCCCGAAGTCGATACATTAGCTAAATTATGTGTTGTTATCGATTGCTGATTGAGCGTTTGCCTCGCAGCCGACATAGCCGTATAAATAACCCTATCCATAAATAACCCTTAAATTAACGCAAATTAACTAACGTATTTAGGATCTGATCCTGTGTTTTGATTGTTTGTGAATTAGATTGGTAATTACGCTGAGCAACAATCATATTTACTAATTCTTGACTCATATCAACATTTGACGATTCAAGCGCACCACTGGCTAATGAACCAAATGTACCTGAATTCGCAACCCCCAAGACTTCACCGCCCGATTTGATGGTTGATCGCCAATTGTTGTTACCTGCTGATTCTAATCCGTTAACATTGGCAAAATCTGCCATAGCAATTTGACCTAATAACATGGTTTGTTGATTTGAATAAACACCATAAATTGAGCCGTCGTCATTAATGCTGTAACCAATTAAATCACCCGGTGCATAGCCATCAACTATTGGTGTTTTAATGCTGCCCATTTCTTTACCCATATTTTGTTGTGAGCTGTTCGCCAAGGATAAAGTGAAGGTGTTATCTGCAGATCCATTTAACCCGTTAATGTTAATAGTCATTTCAGGATCACTAATTAATTTTCCTGATGAGTCGAACTCCATTTGGCCAATTGTTTGTAAACTGCCATTAGGGTCACTACTATCAAGACAATGGACATCCCATTGGTTATCAGCCGTTTTTACATAAAAAAGCTGAACATTACGTTGATTACCTAAGGAGTCATAAGTTGTAATCGTTGTAGAATAATTAAATGTGTCAGCATCAAGAGCATTGACGGGTTGTTTTGTTGGTACTTTGCTATTTGAATTTAAATTGGTTTGCAAAGTGGCTTTTGTCGTTGCTGAAGCATTCAACATTTCTTGTGAAATTTTTAGTGGCCCCGGCGCTGCACCTTGTTGTACTTGGGGCGGTGTTCCAGTTGCAAGGTATCCTGTCAGTTGTAGTCCATCTGCCGAAATAATATTTCGTTCAGCATCTAATTGAAATTGTCCATTACGGGTATAGTAAATTTGTCCACTACTATCTACTAAACGGAAAAAACCATTACCAGAAATTGCGACATCTAAACTGTTGTTAGTTGTTGTGGTTATGCCATCATTGAAATTTTGCATCACGCTAGCGACTTTTACGCCCATTCCTACTTTTGAACCGGCATACATATCGGCAAATGAGATACTTGCGCTTTTAAACCCTACGGTTGCGGAATTAGCGATATTATTACCAATGACATCTAATTGTTTTGATGCCGCATTCATGCCACTTACTGCTTGAGAAAATCCCATGTGAACTTTATCTCCTCTAAAGAATTTGACGCACTTCGTCAATACTAATTGAACCGAGTATTCCTAAATCTAGTAATACTTTATTATTAACTTTGCTATTGATAACACCATATACCACTGAATAAGATAATGATGTTGATGATACTTTTTGCCCGTCGTAACTGGCATTAACTGAAAAAGTATAGCTGCCATCTGGTGCGAGTGTGCCATCGGTGAGCATGCCGTCCCATGTGAAAGAGCTTACCCCTGCTGGGATCGCGCCTAAATCAACTTCGCGGACCACATTGCCACTTTTGTCTTGGATAGTGATAACCACTGAATCAGCATCACGAACTAATTCAAATCCAAATGGGGTTGTGACGGTTTCTTTTTCAGTATCTGCCCCATCATGCTCCGTAGTTGCTACTAAAATTTTGTTACCCGGTACCATGACCCCTTTACCAATCATGTTGCTGGCATTAACTGATAAGCTGTCATCGATCTGTCCTGAAACCATTCCTAAGGTGGTATTAAGTCGCTCTATACCAGCTAAAGTATTAATTTGTGCTAGTTGTGATGTTAACTGGCTATTATCCATTGGGTTAGTCGGATCTTGATTTTTCATCTGGGCGATAAGTAGTGTTAAGAAGTTATCTTGTAACTCTTTGCTCGAATTGCCATCCGATGAGCTTTTTTGAATTGCTTGCGCACTTTTTACTCCAGATGATTGTGAAACAGCAACATTAGCTATACCCATAAGTTATCCCTTTTTATTGCCCTAATGTGAGAGTTTTTAACATTAAATTTTTTGCCGTATTAATCACTTCGACATTTGCTTGATAACTACGTGATGCTGAAATGGTGTTCACCATTTCAGCAACTACATCGACATTAGGCTTTTGAATATAGCCTTTTGCATCGGCCAAAGGATGATTAGGTTCATAAACTAAATTCATTGGTGCAGGATCTTCAATCACTTGCGAAACTTTAACGCCAACCACTTGATTTGAATACCCATTATCATCAACCTGAAAAACCACTTGCTTAGCACGATAAGCCTCACCTGAAGTGCTTGTAATACTATCCGCATTGGCTAAATTACTGGCACTGACATTCATACGTTGGGTTTGCGCCATTAACGCTGACCCCGAAATGGCTAAAATAGAAAAACTCATTATTATTATCCTTGCTGTAATACCGACATTACATTTTTAAATTGCTCACCTAAAAAGGTTAAATTGCTTTGGTAATGAATGCTATTATCAATAAATGAGGTACGCTCTTGATCCATTTCGACTGTATTACCATCAGCCGACGCTTGATAAGGAATACGATAAAGTATATTTTGATTAGGTGCGATTGGAGCTTTTATCTGGATATGGTTATTTGAGGTAGTATTCAATCTAACATGATTGATGGTAGCCTGATTATTAAGCGCTTTGCTTAACTCAGCATTAAAATCAATATCTCGAGCCTGATAATTAGGCGTATCGCTGTTTGCAATATTTGCCGCTAATATATTTTGTCGCATTTCACGTATATTTAATGCTTGCTGGTGAAAATTAACCCATGTATCCAATTTATCAAACATAAAATCGTCTCACTTTTTTTTGATAATTAGGATTTTAAGCGAATCAAAAAAAAGTCATTGAGAAAATAACGATAAAAATTGCCCTTATTTCAAGATTCATTTCATGTAATCATAAAGTAAAATCAGTTTATGAATAATTCCAAATAAGTAGACATGATTAAAATTGCAAAATTAATACTGGCCATTTTTATGCTTTTTAGCTGGAATATAGGTTTAGCTAATCCACTTGATAAGCAGATAAATAATTTAATATCTCAAAAATTTAACTATAAAGTCGATGATGTTGTAATTACTTATCCTACCGCTAAACCTAAATTAGATTGCAATACACCAGTGCTTTCGTTATTGAATAAAAAAAAGCAATGGGGCAACATGACGATTAGTGCGCAATGTGATAATAAGAAAAAATTTATCCAAATTCATGTTGCTGTTATAGGTAACTATATTGTGGCCAAGCAAACAATACATGCTGGAACGGTAATCAATAAAGATGACATACGCATTCAATCTGGTCGGCTAGATAAAATATCTTCTGCAGTTGTTGTCAATGAAGTTGATGCTCTTAATCATATTGCTTTACGAAATATCAATCAGGATGAGCCAATAAGAACAACAATGCTTCAAAACAATTGGCTGGTAAAAGCAGGACAAATAATTAAAGTAATAATTCGTGGTGGGGGTTATGAGGTAGCGACTAGTGGAAAAACACTTGGCAATGCCGCATTAAACGAGAAGATTAGAGTCAAACTAAATTCTAACAAAATTGTTGAAGGTACGTTGACTCACCAAGGAGTCATAATTTTCAATAAATAATATTAATGATTTTTTTATTATTGCCGATAATAAGACTAAGCAAAACACTTAAATCTTAAATTTGATTAAAGGTATTTTATGAGTATAGATGCAACAAAATCCGTTAGAACCATATCAAGACTACTTAACTGTGATGTAGTCAATGAACAACAAAAAAATCCGACTGCATCTGTACACACCAAAAACAGTGCCAATGTGAGTGCTAACGTGAGTATAACCCAAAATTCAATGGATCTTTTACATTCAACTGATAAAGATATTGATGTGGAAAAAATTGAAAAAATAAAACAAGCCATTACCAATGGTACATTGGCTATTGATACCAATAAAATTGCAGATAAATTAATTAAGCAATTGCTACAACATATTTGAAGATAAGTCAGAATTACAGGAATACAAAAATGTTAGAACTCAATAACATCCTAAACAAAATAACAGAAATGTTACAAACACTGTCAGAAATTCTGCAAACAGAGCAAAAGATATTAGTTGAAAATAGTCTAACAAGTCAGTTAAGTGAAATTATTAATAAAAAAAGTCAGTTATTAATTCAATTAAAGTTACTGGATGACAACCGCATAAAGTTAAGTAAAAAATTTAATGTTCAACCACCTTATAAAGAGAATCCAACAATTGCGGCACATTGGCTATCAATCACTGATACAACAAAACTATTATCAAAAATAAATCGTGATAACGGATTAATTATTCAAAATCGTATGAATATAACCCAGCAATCGATCAATTACCTTAAAGGTATAAATAACCCTACTGTTTATACCAATAATGGCTATCAACAAACCGATGTTATCTCGTCAAAACGAGCTAAAGTTTAAAGAGAATTGATATTTGTTGACTGTAAAGCTGATAAATACCCCAAAAATGCCCTCTTATTAAGCCAATAACTCGTTAGTAATTAGTTCATACTGTTAGCATTGTAAATATTAATCAAACTATGCAGTTTTATTTAATTTCATCATGGCTGACGATAATGATCTAGATAAAAGCGAACATCCCACCGATAGCAAAATAAAAAAGGCTAAAGAAAAGGGGCAGATCCCTCGATCTCGAGAATTAACTTCGTTGTTAATCTTGTTAATAGGTATAACTTTATTTGAGTTTTTGGGTTCACACTTAGTTAACCAGTTAATCGCAGTCATAAGAACAGCAATAACAGTTTCGCATAAAACAAGTGACGATAAATTACTCGTTTTTAATTTAGTTGACTTGTTAACCAAGGGTTTTTGGTCAATAGTCCCAATTTTTTTGGGTTTGGTTATTGTTGCTATATTCGCGCCACTTTGTGTAGGTGGTTTACTATTTAGCTTTCAATCAATTAAGCCAAATTTTAAAAAACTAAATCCTGTATCTGGATTTGGCAGAATATTTAGTACTAAAGTTTTTTCTGAATTGTTAAAAAGTATACTTAAAGTGATGTTGATTGCTATGACTTCAACATGGTTTTTAATGCACCATTTCCCTAATATGCTTTCGTTACCACATATGTATTTTAATAATGCTTTAGCTAAAGCAATACAGTTAGTCATTCTTTGTGGAATGCTAAGCGTTATATCGTTAATACCTATGGTGGGATTTGATATTTTTTATCAAATTTGGAGTAATTTAAAAAAATTAAAAATGTCAAAACAAGAGATCAAAGATGAATTTAAAGAGCAAGAGGGAAACCCGCAAATTAAAGGGCGAATTCGCCAAATGCAACAAGCGATCGCTAGACGAAGAATGATGAAAGATGTTACTAAAGCCAATGTTATTGTTACTAATCCAACTCATTATGCCGTTGCATTGCAATATGATGAAAAAACAATGATGGCACCAAAGTTATTGGCAAAAGGTACTGACAAACTTGCACTGCGCATTAAAGAAATTGCTAGTGAACATAACATTCCCCAATTAGAAGCACCTCCTCTTGCACGAGCTTTATATCGCCACGGCGAAATAGGCGAAACAATTCCAACCGAACTATATGCCGCTGTTGCTCAAATCTTAGCTTGGGTATATCAATTAAAACATTGGCATAAATATGGTGGAAATAAACCAGTAAAACCTAATAATTTACCCGTACCAGAGTCACTATCCGTAAATAAATAAAGGCAATAACTAATCTTATGATTAAATCTAAACTACTTAATTTATTATCAATTAATACATTAAAAAATGGCCACTATCAGATATTAGCTGGACCAATGCTCATTTTATTGATTCTTTCAATGATGGTATTACCTTTGCCAGCATTTATTTTGGATCTGTTTTTTACATTTAATATTGCTTTATCAATTATTATATTAATTGTGGCATTATTTACTAAACGAGTGCTTGATTTTGCGGCATTTCCAACCGTTTTATTATTTGCAACTTTATTAAGGTTATCATTAAACGTTGCCTCTACACGAGTTGTTTTATTAAAAGGGCACACAGGTAGCGCTGCTGCTGGACGGGTGATTGAAGCTTTTGGGCACTTTTTAGTTGGCGGTAATTTTGCTATTGGTATTGTAGTATTTATTATTTTGGTCATTATTAACTTTATGGTTATCACCAAAGGTGCAGGCAGGATAGCCGAAGTAGGAGCACGCTTTGCATTAGATGGCATGCCAGGTAAACAAATGGCAATCGATGCCGATCTTAATGCAGGTTTAATTGGTGAAGATGAGGCCAAAGCTCGTCGTACAGAAGTCACTCAAGAAGCTGACTTTTATGGTTCGATGGATGGTGCCAGTAAATTTGTGCGTGGAGATGCAATTGCCGGATTACTTATCATGGCAATTACCATTGTTGGTGGTTTATTGGTAGGAGTTATGCAACATGATATGGCTCTTTCCGATGCGAGTAAAACCTATGTGTTGCTAACTATTGGCGATGGATTAGTTGCACAAATACCATCACTGATTATTTCAACGGCAGCAGGGGTTATTGTGACTCGAGTCACATCACAAGACAATGTCAGTGAGCAGATGCTCAAGCAGCTATTTAATAATCCACAAGTTTTGATTTTAACCGCTGTCGTAATTGGTTTACTTGGACTCATTCCGGGCATGCCAAATTTAGTATTTTTACTGTTCACAGCTTTTTTATCTATTATTGCTTGGTGGCTAACTAAACAGAAAAAAACAGAACAGACAGCCACGCCCAAACAAGCTAATGTACAAGCAACCACGCCGACCAATATAGAAGCGACATGGTCTGATGTTAATATTGAAGATACATTAGCAATGGAAGTTGGTTATGGATTAATTCCAATGGTCGATCAAACTCAAAACGGTGAGTTGTTAGGTCGAATCCGTAGTTTACGTAAAAAATTTGCTCAAACACTGGGTTTTTTACCCCCACAGGTGCATATAAGAGACAATCTTTCGTTAGCACCTTATCAATATAAAATATTTATCAAAGGTGGCGAAATAGGCAATGGGGAAATTGTTAATAACAAATGGTTAGCCATTAATCCGGGTAATGTAACAGAAACCATTGAGGGTATTGCAACGACTGAACCCGCTTTTGGATTGCCTGCAATTTGGATAGATGAAAACGATAAAGAAAATGCACAAATATTGGGATATACCGTTGTAGACACAAGTACTATGATCGCTACTCATTTTAATCATTTACTACAACAATTTGCTGGCGATTTGTTAGGGCGCTTAGAAACCCAAGAACTTCTCGACAGAATAAAACAAGATATCCCTAAATTAGTGGAAGACTTTATTCCTGGTGTTGTAACATTAACTACTTTTCATAAAATTTTACAAAATCTGATCGCCGAAAAAGTATCAATTCGAGATATGCGAACCATCATTGAAACAATCTGCGAGCATGCACCAACCCAAAATGACGCTTATCAATTACTAAGTATAGTTAGAATAGCATTAGGCAGAGTGATTACACAGCAATGGTTTCCGGGCTATGCTCCAATTAATGTCATAGGGTTAAATATCAATTTAGAACGTTTGTTATTACAAGCGCTGCAAAATACCAGTAATTTTGAACCGGGACTTGCCGAACACATTATTGAACAAATTAGACAAGCCATTAATCAACAAGATGCCATCGGCGCTCCACCAGTATTATTAGTGAATCATGCATTAAGACCGATGTTATCGCAATTTTTAAGACCGAGCTTTCCTCAATTAGTGGTGCTATCGAATTTAGAAATTACCGATAATCGAGAGATAAAAGTGAGCACGCAAATTGGTGCCCAATAGTTCCTTATTGGAAAAGAGCATATTGCACTTTACCCAATTTTACCCTTTTTTTGATTCTATTTTAATATCAATAATAATCAATATGTTAAAATCATCCTCAAAAAAAGGGTTAGAAATTTAAAAATCGGGAACTGTTGCGGTTTGGCTTAGTCCATAGCTATTAAAGTTGCCTTGTACTGGCTCTCGGCATTTTTCTTGTTTTATCCACAAAATAAATTTTTGCCCTGTACTTTTACTATGCAAATGAAAATGTGGATATTGCAAATGAACGCTTCCCCACTTTTCAATCATTTTATTTTTTACTTCAGGCGTCCATTTTCCTTGTGCTGTTAATCGTTGTTCGGCACGCCTTAATGCACTCTGACCTTTCGGATTAACACGACTAAACCGTAAATAGCCTTTTATCGTCGTTGGTACTATAGTGATAGGCATCAATAAAGCATAATCACTAATTGTCGATTTTTGCTGTATATCTGCTTTAAGGTTTTGCAGTTCCTGCTCGGAGCCCAATAGGCGAATCACTCCGCCTAATGTTTGGTGCACTCTGTAACAAGGAAAGCTAATTGCGATATTGCCTTGGTGATTGACCAAAATTTGGTGTAATGATTGCATCACTTGATTCATTACATCCACTTCGGTTATCTCAATTTGCGAAATCGCTCGCAACTCTAAATAGTGTGAGTGCATCTTATTTACTCCTTACCGCTGGCCCCAAATACACCACCACGAATTAATACCGCAATCACATAATGTTGCTGATCAAGCGCTGGTTTTTCACCTTTTAAAACCCAATTATCAAATAGGGTATAAAAGTCTGATTTCTGTTTTGGTTGGCGGAAAGCATGCCCCATTGAAGTGACCGAGCCATACGGTTCTATCGCTATTGGAAATTGTGCATTATCTTCATACCAAGTATCGATGGTTCGAATTGCATTACTGATTTTTTGTGAATGCATGGCGGCTTGTTGGTTCTTCTCATACAATACTTTACTTTTAGTTTTGCCAGTATCTAGGATTAATTCTTGTGATGGATAGACTTCTTGACCTAAGCCCATTTTCAGTTTGGCTTCAACGTTAAAAATCACAAACTCTTTACCGGATAATCCAGCTTCAATCAGTTTAGCAAGATCATTTACCGATTTATCGTCATAATCAAATACATTAAGCTGATATTGTTTAACATCGCTGACTTCAATGAATGGTTTTTTATCATCTTTTCGAGTAACTGAAAGGCTAATGTGCTCCGCGGTCATACGGTTACGCCATAACCAACGACCATTTAAGATATTAATGGCATAACGCTTAGCCAAGTTAAGCATTCCTTGCGTTTGAATATAATCCTGCGTTGTTTTTTCTAGTTCTTTTTGATATTCGATATCATTACACACGGAAGGTTTACCTAAAAATGGCAACACTTTACAGCTCCATGTCACGACCAAAGTATCTTTATCGGCATCTAACGCAGCAACATCAACTGTTTGTAAATTTGGCTTTTGTATTTCAGCATCTAATTTGGTTGGATCGTTTGCAACTGCATTTTTAAGGCGATTTGAAATAGTGCCTCGGACTGATTTTTCAGTGACTGTAACAGGAGATAATTTATTGGAATCCCTATTATCTTGCTGTGCAAAAATCGCATCAGAAATATCAAAACTACGTTCAAAAGCAAGTACGCTGGCGGTGGTGATTTTATCTTTACTCATAATGTATTCCTTATCCTATAATTTTCTAAATTTACTTAATTGGTTTCTTGATTAATAACATAAATTTCTGCATCATTAGATTGCAATTCACTGCATTTATAACGCCAAAAAGCCTGTGATAAATTCTCTTTCAAGCGTAAAGGAAAGACCCATTTACCAAGCCCATAAATACACTCCACAAATTGCGTGGCATGCTCATTACTGCGCGCATGTTCAACCTTACCTGCTGAAAATAGTGGCGAAATAGCTTGATAGCCTAAATGTAAAGGCACAAGCCAACCGCGCCCTTGTTTAACTGATGTAGTTTGCCAATGATCTTTTTCTTGAGGATGATGATGTAACATTGCAGTTTCAACCAAGGCATCAAGCGCTGTAGCATTTGGATCTTTTTGCTGTAGTTCAACGGTGATATCTTGCAAATCTTGCGGTGCTTCAACTAAAACAAAAGCTGGTAATAGTAAATTAGCTAAATCAGCATCTGATTCATCAGAAGAAATTAACTTGACATCACCAATAGATACTACATGACCACCAGCTATACGTTGTTGGTAAAGTTTTTGTTTCATCTGTTGGATAAAGGATTTCTGTTGCTCGGCATCATATAATGTTTCTACATCTTCTATTCTCACTTCGATTAATAATGATACATCAAGATGTACTCGACCTTCTTCAATAATTGAACGAGTACTACCATTTTTAGCTAATGGATTGCGTGTTAATCGAAAAGTATAATCCGCATAGTTGTTTGACCGATAAACTTGTACATCACATTCATGACATGCAATTAACACGCCATCTAAGTAAATAGGATTTTCTGATTCAATTTTACGACTTAAAGCATGAATAGCGCCTAAAAACCCCGAAATAGCTGGGAATCCATACGTTAATGGGCTAGAAATCGCATTAGCATTATGAATTTTGACATGATCAAAAAATAAATAATAATCTGGTAATGCCATTAAAAGATCCCCTCCCTTTTACGTTGACTTACTTTTACCGCAGTACTAAATTCACGGCACCACTCTCTATATTCAGAATCTGAAAATTGCTCTTGAATATTATCAAACTTATTTTTTAAAATTGTTTGAATCCAAAAAGCAAATTGATCTACTAAATCAAGTAGCCATTCGCCTTGTTCATACTGTTTTTTAAAATCCTCTTCATTCTCTAATTGTGCCCGCTGTGGATCAAGCCAAAGTTTTTCATTAAAACTGAGTGAATAATCACGGCTCCAACCAGCTGGTTGAGTAGTTTGAATATGACGAGCAAACTTAAGTAGCAATGATAAAATCACCGCAAATGCATCTTTACGATCATCTCGTTCTTCTACAATATTTTTTGGCGATTCAACCATATCAAACAGTAATTTAAAACCAAATCGACAAAAATATTGCAGTGCATTATTGAAAATTGTTTCTTGTTGTTTAGAAATGGATGGGAATTGAGATTTTTGGAATTTAGGTGGCATAGAGGGTAATAAAAAATTGCGTCCCATTTGACTACCAATAAGTTGGCTTGCATTTTGAGCATTACTGCCACCCAGTTTAACAACGGCTAAATCATGAAAAGAAAAATAAGGTTGATACTCAACATCTTTTTTTCTACGCAACTCTCGTGCACTTTTATTTTCTTCCGAAAATCTGGTTTGTATCTTTTGATAAACTAAATGGCACAAAGCACTAGGATGTAGTGGAATCAGTAAGCGGTAATTATTTTCATGCTGTGACAAATAAGTTTCTTCACTATTCGGCCAGAAAAATTGCTTATTAAGTTCCGAAGCCTGCGCATCACTCCAATTATCTCTAAGTAACTGCTGAAAATTTTCCAAATAAAGAGCAGATTTATTTTTATCATCAGATAAAGCTTCTTGAACAGCAGGGTGATTATTAATAATAAGCTGTAAAATTGTTATATCATTTTTAACAGTTTGGTTTAGCATTCCAAATATGTCTAAAGCCGCAGCGCCACTGGCATCAAAAGGCAAAGTGTTCACTGTAGCAGATGATACTAAATTATTCAGGTTATTAGGCTTTATCTGTGTATTGTAATTTGCGTTACAAGCCTTCGAGCTCGGGTGCACTCCTTTAGCTATATGGGTAGCAATAAGAAGCCATGAAATACGACGAATAGCTGCATCTTCCATCCACGTTTCAAATTCAAATCGCTTGGCTAATTCATCTAATTTTTGCTGAACTTCATTCACTGCGACCTGATCGCCTAACTCTTTTGCTTTTTCTAGCTTAGACGTTTCAGTTTTATAATTACTATTATTGGCAAGCCGTTGTTGCAGAAAATCTAAAATTACTTTTCTTATATCTTGCCAAGCTATGTCATTCATTGCCCATCCTTATTTATCTTAAATTTTAATATAATTAGAATAAAATAACCCTTGCTAAAAATCAAGCAAATAATACAAAAAATAATCTAAAAATAAAATATAAAAAAGAAAGAAGCAAAGAAAAAGTTAAAACTTAACAGGTATATTACATAAAAAACAAAAAAATAATTTAAAAAAATCAATATTATAAGTAAAGCTAGCTAATTTACACCGTCCGAGATTAACGCTTTTATAGACCGCTTATTCAGCGGTAAAATTCACTTCAAAGAAAAGTAAATACTTAACATTTCTCAGCAACCTATACGGCTGTCCGTTCAGAGTATAAAAGAATTAATTCTTTTTTACTAGCAACCATTATTCACCTGACGATATTTTGTCAAAAAGCTTCAGGAAACTATGTGTTTTAGTATAAAAACAATATTCTTTTATCCTTTCTTTTTATAAAATCCTAAATAAGGATGAAAATACCAACTGCTATTACGATATAAGCTTACGCTACAAAATTCATTTGCTAATCGATATGGCGTTTTATTTGGAAAATATTCGGTTATTTTTGCTATGGCTTGCTCGACACTATTAACTAGCCAAGGTTGGATGTTAGGATTAGCAAATGACCAATTTTTATATTCAATTATACTATTTTGTGTATCTTTGCAGCATTCATCTGGTGTTTGCCATGCGATATCTGCATAGCTAAATTGATAATCGCCATCATCGTCAAGTTGGCAAATATATTCATCTTGTGTCTTATCATTTCCTCTAAATGGTGAAATCGCCTGTAAATGCACACAATGGTGATGAGCTAAGCCTTGTTGCCAATAGCTGGTCACATAATTACTTTTACGGGCATTAATTGCAAACAGATCTGCCATGACTTTATGTTCTAATTCAGCTAGCGTTAGTCCATCTTCAGGGCAAGAATGAATACGTGGAACCGCATCAACATTTACTAACTGATGCTCAGGAATTAGTTCATTTGTTTTATGGGTTTTCAGCAAAAATAATGGCTTTTCTTCAAATCCTGGTTTAGTAAAACAGGCTTGATCAGTACGATAATTAGATTCAATCGCTTTTAAATTCGATCCTAATATGGCTACATTAGCTTTTTGAGCAATTTTTTGTGGCCGGTGACGCCATACTCGTCCAACTAACTGAATAATAGATCGCATGGATGATGGTTCTACAATTGCCCAATCATAATCGTGATCGCGCCCAACTTCGGTGACTGGCGTACCTATTACAATAAAAATATGGTTTTCTTTATTGCTACTTTTTATCGCTTGGAGAATTTCGGGTTGGCTAAATAGTACTTGTTCATCACTGCGATTTAAAATTCTATCGAGCTTTTCTTCTAATTGACTACGTAATAACAGCAGTTGCCGAGCATGATAAACCACGATATGAAAAGCAGTATCATTAGGTAACTTCGTTTGTGCATAAATTTGTTGTGTAAGTGAAATAACATCTTCTGTATGGGCAAAACGCATTAAACCGATACTTACCTTTTTTTGTGATTTTTTATCAATTTGATGATAATTTTGGTGAAATTGATAAGCTTGATCTAATAATTGTTTAGCTAGCACACCATAATTGATTTTTGAGTTTTCTGTTTTATTTTCTTGGTAATTTAGTAGATCCAAAATATGCCCTTTACGGCGGATTGCACTTTGTGCTAATTGATGAATGCGCATTGCTACAAATTGTTGATGGTGATCGCTAAACGTTTTAGTATCAGCAATTTGTGATATCGACTGTTCATATTCATCAAACCAGCCACATACTATGGTATTATCGGCATATTGGTTATTTTGATTCCAAATTTTTCGTCCTGCTTGGTAAGCATCAAATAATCCAGCAATTAAATCTGGCGTTAAGGTCGCCGATGACAGTAGTACTTTGCTCCCAAACAATCCAGCTAAATGGACTAAACGCGCCAGCGCTGGCAAGTCGTGTTGATCAAAATCATCTGGCTCATCTAAAATCAAATCTGAGGTTAACAATCTTAACGTTGGTGCAATATATTTACCACCTCGCGTACATTCGCTCGCTTGAATAATATGGTCAATAGTACATGTCACAATGGGCGCATAGAGTAATTGTCTTGCTTTACTGTTTTCGATAATGGTGCCTAATTCACAATCAGCAATACCACTTTCTGCTACATCAATATATTCATCAAGTAACGATTCGATAGATTCACTACCTTGGTTTTCTGATTTTTTTTGAGAATCGTTTTGTTCAATGTCTTCATTACTCAGTTCAAACAAGGTTTTTGTGGCTCGCCCACCCACTAAAATCGCCAGATGTTCATCACTTAAGTGTAATCTTTCTCTTAATGCTTTACCTGTTTGCAACGTTAAAACACGTAATCCCAATGCAATGGTAAAACGCACGCCCCGTTTTGGATTTGAAAGCGCATACATAATCCGCCCATTGGCTAAGGTTTTACCACAGCCAGTCGATGCCATATTCACGCCAAAAAAGCCACATTCATCAGATTGTTGTTGATAACTTTTTGCTAAATCAAAAGCATGATTTTGCCATTGGAATCGTTTTATAGTTGTTCGTTTGGTAAAAGGTTTATGTTGATTGATTGCGGGTAATTCAGTGATTATTTTAGGTAATAAACGAGCAAAACGGGCTGAAAAATTAGCAACACCGACCAAATGATCATCCAAACACTGTTTGGCTTCTTTTTGGTAATTTGTGTTGGCAATCAGTATTGCCCTATTTTTTTTTGCCTCGTCATTTGATAAAGATAAACTTGAGTAGTTATGATCAGCCACCATTAAGCTTAAACGTGAAATATGCAATAAAAACGCGTCAATATTAGACAATTGCATTAAGGGAACATGATTTAGGGCTTTGGTTGCATAACGGCTTAGTTTTTTCAGCCAAAGCTGACTTAAGGTAATATCGCTTTTAAGCTGCAAAAAATCATCGGGCGAAGTATGCTGACTATGACTATTTTTAACCCACCCATCAACTGCATTCAATATTTTATAAAAGGTAGTTATTTTTAAGCCTGAGAGATATGAATCTTTTTCTTGTTTCTTTTTTTTATCACCATCTAATGAAGTCGTTAAAAACGGCATTCGATGATGCGACACAATGAGCCACGCAATCCATTGTGCCAATAACGGTAACTGCGTGAGATCATTTTTGTCAACTTTGGTAAGTTGCTGGTACCAATTAGGATTCTGTTGTTGATATTGAGTAAAATGCGCTAATCGATTAAATAAGGCTTCGTTCGTGGTGCAGTCTTGAATCATTAATAAAAATAATTGCAACGAAATCCATTCATGTCGGTAAGGATCAGCAGCCACAGCCGTTTCCGCTCGTAATTTAGATTGAAAACCAACCGTTGCTTTGCCTAAATCATGAAGTAGGGCTGCTATAGTTGTGATTAATTGAATGGCGGTTGCATATTGACAACAATTTTCGCTGTCACTGCGTAAAATATTACGTTTAGTACGATTAGTTGGGACTCGTCCCTCTTGATTAAACTGACTACGATCACCCACAATCCACAAAAGATCAGTTAAATTTTTACCATGTGTCCAATAACATGCAACAGCAGTATTTTTTCGTGCGGTTTTGCGTAATAATTTATAAAGCGTTTGTAACCCAGCTTCGGTCATTGGGCTTTGCCATGTTCGTTCACCGCAGCGCTCAGCAAACTGATCGATAATCCGCCGTGTTTCGGTTAAGGCATTCTTTTTGCATTGACTAACAAGTAAAATATTCATATTTGATCTGCTATCTGTTTTAAAGTATCAATAATCCTATCAAGTGCACCTAATTGGGCAAATTGCGCAATACATGCCATACGAAATTCTTTTTCACTGTCGCCTTGTTTGGCTGATAAAAAAGCTTGAGGTAATACAATGCCATCTTTAATAATATCTGCCGCATCAAAAACTAAGCCACCACGCCGAGTTTTTCCGTGTAAAATAGCCAGCCCATGTGGTAAACCTAATACCCAACAAGCCGTTGCGCCAAGGCCATAGGCTAAATAGTTACCATGATCTAAAAATTGATTAGCGGGATCATGACTTTTGCCTCGTGTGCCTTGTTCTCGTTTAAATTTGTCATCTTGTAAGGTTAATTGATTTGCCATGCCATAAAGACGTTTGCTAATTCGCCCTTCTGCAGCTAAAAGTGCTTGGCTGTTATCAACATCGGTAAATTGTTGTGTTGCATCAGTAAGAATATGCGCTAACTGCGTTGTATCAACATCCCAATCAAATTGTGGCCAACATTCACTAATAATATTAAGCCGTGTTTGTTGCAATAATTTTGCTGCTTGTAATCGACGTTTGTCATCAAACCAAAATTGACACCAACTTTGTAGGTATTGTGTCGGACGATATTCACTTTGTGGTGAAAAAAACTGACAGGCAAATTCAGATTCGGTTGATGAAAATAGAGGCGTTCCACCTCCACCACAAAAGCCAATCATAACACCTGCTCGTGAAAGCTCTCGCACTGCCGCTTGCGTCAATGATGTTCCCGTACCTAATAAAATACAGGTGGTATTTGCTATTGGGATATTCCAATATAACGACTGCTGACCTTGCTCGGTCACATACTCAACTCGTCCACCATTAACCAAAACACGACAATGCTCTAAATAATAAATATTGGCTCGCTTGGAATGCATGATCGTTTTTAGATCAGAAGCATGAATCATATCCATGATGATAACTGATTAAATTAATTGAAATATAACAAACAAATTAACATTATTTTATATGAAAAACGAGCATTTTATTGTCTATTACGAGCAATTGAGTTATTGCAAAGTTATTAGATTATGGCAGGGATTTTTAAAGACGAGCGATGCTCGTCTTTATCTTTGTGATTAGCAATAAAGTTGCTGTAATGGCGTTACAGTTTGTGCTGGATCGTAATCTAGCGCTGCAGTTGTAGCATAAGCAGCATTCATGGTGGTATCGTAATGTACCTTATATTGAATGGCACTTCGACGCAATATTTTTGACGCTTCAATGGCTGCTCGTCCAGAAGTGGTATTAAGAATGTAGCTATATTCGCCATTTTTTATATGGTCATGGATATTTGGTCGGCCTTCGTTTTCTTTTTTTACAATTTGGCATGGTAGATCTGCTTGTTGTAACACTTTTGCCGTGCCGATAGTTGCGTCGATACTAAATCCATGCGCAATTAATCGTTTAGCAACTTCTAACAGCCTTGTTTTATCCTGATCACGAACCGATAATAATGCTTTTCCTGATTTTTTCATATTCGATAGGCTACCAAGTTGCGCTTTAGCAAAGGCTTCAGCAAAGGTTTTACCGATCCCCATCACTTCCCCCGTTGAGCGCATTTCTGGACCTAAGATTGGATCAACACCACTGAATTTATTAAATGGCAATACCACTTCTTTTACTGAATAATAAGGAGGGATCACCTCTTTAGTCACATGTTGCTTGGCAAGTGATTGCCCTGTCATGACACGAGCGGCAATTTTAGCCAATGGTAAACCTGTTGCTTTTGAGACAAACGGTACGGTACGTGCTGCACGAGGATTAATTTCAATCAGATAAATTTGGTTATCTTTGATGGCAAATTGTCCATTCATTAAGCCTTTTACATTAAGTTCAAGTGCCAATTGTTTGGCCTGCTGTCGTAGTTTGTCTAAAATCTCTGCACTTAAGGTGTGAGTTGGCAGTGAGCAAGCGGAATCGCCAGAGTGAATGCCTGCTTGTTCAATATGTTCCATAATGCCACCAATCACAATTTGTTCGCCATCAGCAATCACATCAATATCAACTTCAATGGCATCATCTAAAAAGTGATCGAGTAAGACTGGTGCATTATTTGATTCGCTTACTGCGGTTTTAAAATAACGCCTTAAATCTTGTTCATTATAGACAATTTCCATTGCGCGCCCCCCTAATACATAAGAAGGTCTAACCACTAATGGATAACCTATTTTTTCTGCTTTGATGACTGCCTCATTAATATCGGTCACTGTTGCGTTGACAGGTTGTTTTAATTTCAGTTTATCGACGACTTCTTGAAAGCGTTGACGATCTTCGGCTTTATCTATAGCATCGGGTGAGGTACCAATAATTGGTAGGCCAGCGGCTTCAAGCGCACGAGCAAGTTTTAGCGGTGTTTGCCCACCGTATTGCACAATAACACCATTTGGTTTTTCAACATGTGCAATTTCAAGCACATCTTCAAGCGTAACTGGCTCAAAATAGAGGCGGTCAGAAGTGTCATAATCGGTTGACACAGTTTCGGGATTACAGTTAACCATAATGGTTTCATAACCATCCTCACGCAGAGCTAATGCCGCATGCACACAGCAATAATCAAACTCAATACCTTGTCCAATCCGATTAGGACCACCACCTAGGATCATAATTTTTTTACGGCTAAATTGAGGATTAGCTTCACACTCTTGCTCATAGGTTGAATAAAGATAAGCGGTATCTGTTGCAAATTCAGCTGCACAGGTATCTACCCGCTTATAAACAGGGTGAATATGATATTGATGACGTAAATCGCAAACCGATTGCTCAGTAGTATTAAGTAGTTTGGCAATGCGTAAATCTGAAAAACCTTTACGTTTTAATTGCCATAATGTTTCTTGATCTATCTGTGCTAGTGACTGCTCTTTTAGCTTGTTTTCAAAATTAACTAGCTCTTCAATTTGCACCAAAAACCAACGATCTATATTGGTTAATGTAAAGATCTCATCTAAACTCAATCTAGCCCTAAAGGCATCGGCAATATACCAAATACGATCGGCACCCGCTTCTTGGAGTTCATAACGAATTTTAGTGATATTTTTTTCATCGGTATAATCATCAATTTTAGGATCAAAACCTGAAGCGCCAACTTCAAGCCCTCGCAATGCTTTTTGTAATGATTCTTGGAAAGTACGCCCAATAGCCATGACTTCACCAACCGATTTCATTTGCGTGGTTAAACGATCGTTACAGCCCGCAAATTTTTCAAAATTAAAGCGTGGGATTTTAGTGACCACATAATCAATCGACGGTTCAAATGAGGCGGGGGTTTTACCGCCAGTAATATCATTAGATAATTCATCAAGAGTGTAACCAACTGCCAACTTAGCTGCAATTTTAGCAATTGGAAAACCGGTAGCTTTAGAAGCTAACGCTGATGAACGTGATACTCGCGGATTCATCTCAATAACAATTAATCGTCCAGTTTTAGGGTCGACCGAGAATTGCACATTGGAACCACCAGTTTCAACGCCAATTTCACGCAGTACGGCAATTGATGCATTACGCATGATTTGATACTCTTTATCTGTCAATGTTTGTGCTGGCGCAACGGTAATTGAATCACCGGTATGAATCCCCATTGGATCGAAGTTTTCAATTGAGCAAACAATAATGCAATTGTCATTTTTGTCTCGCACCACTTCCATTTCATACTCTTTCCAACCTATTAATGACTCATCGATGAGCAGTTCATTAGTCGGTGAAAGATCGAGCCCACGGGTACAGATTTCGTCAAATTCTTCCGTGTTATACGCAATTCCACCTCCTGTGCCACCCATGGTAAAGGACGGGCGAATTATGCAGGGAAAACCAACTTGCTCAAGAACGGCATACGCTTCTTTAAGCGAATGAGCAATGCCTGATCTTGCAGTATCAAGACCAATTTTTTTCATAGCCTCATCAAAACGTTTACGATCTTCGGCTTTATCTATAGCGTCGGCTGTTGCGCCAATCATTTCGACATTAAACTCTTTTAATACGCCTTGTTTTTCAAGCTCTAATGCACAGTTTAATGCTGTTTGCCCCCCCATGGTTGGTAAAATAGCATCGGGTCTTTCTTGTTCAATAATCTTGCGAACACATGTCCAATCAATTGGCTCGATATAAGTGGCATCGGCCAATTCAGGATCCGTCATAATAGTAGCAGGATTGGAGTTAACTAAAATAACGCGATAGCCTTCTTCACGTAGTGCCTTACAAGCTTGTGCACCGGAATAATCAAATTCACATGCTTGACCAATAACAATTGGGCCTGCGCCAATAATTAATATACTTTTGATATCTGTTCGCTTAGCCATAATTATTGCTCCTGCTTATAAATTTTAATTAACTCAATAAAATGATCAAAAAGAGGTGCGACATCATGCGGCCCGGGACTGGCTTCTGGGTGACCTTGGAAGCTAAAAGCTGGTTTTTGGTTGTGATGAATACCTTGCAGTGAACCATCGAACAGTGATTTATGCGTCGCGCGTAAATGAGCGGGTAAACTTGCTTCATCTACTGCAAAACCATGGTTTTGTGCGGTAATCATCACCTGATTATTTTCCAGATCTTTCACAGGGTGATTTCCGCCATGGTGACCAAACTTCATTTTGATCGTTTTGGCACCACATGCCAGCGCTAAAAGTTGATGGCCTAAGCAGATGCCAAAGATAGGAATATCAGTATTTAAAAACTGCTTAATAGCCTCAATTGCATAACTGCAAGGGGCAGGATCACCTGGACCATTAGATAAAAATATTCCGTCGGGCTTTAATGCAAGGACTTCTTTGGCTGTTGTTTTAGCTGGTACGACTGTTAATTTACAACCACGCTCAACTAACATGCGCAAAATATTGCGTTTTACGCCAAAGTCATAGGCAACAATATGGTATGGTAATTGAGTCTCTGGTATTGGATTAGTCTGCTGTTGTTGCCCTGTCCATAATATTCCTTCAGTCCAAATATAACTTGTTGAACACGTCACTTCTTTAGCTAAATCAAGCCCACTTAATCCTTTAAAATTTATCGCCTGCTGTTTGGCTATTTCGGCTTTTTCAAGTAAGGTCTTTTTATCCGTTGCCGTTATGATAACACCATGCTGTGCCCCTTTTTCACGCAAAATACGCGTTAAGCGCCGTGTATCAATATCAGCAATGGCAATAACATTATGCTTTTTTAAATAGCTGGAAAGATCGAGTTCGCTTCTGTAGTTGCTAGCTAATAATGGCAAATCACGAATAACCAGCCCTTTTGCATAAACTTGACCGGATTCGGCATCATCATCATTTGTCCCTACATTACCAATATGAGGATAGGTCAATGTAACCAATTGTTCACAGTAAGAGGGATCGGTAAGAATTTCTTGATAGCCGGTCATTGAGGTATTAAAAACCACTTCTCCAACAGTTTGACCATCAGCACCAATGGATTTTCCGATAAATTGCGAACCATCTTGTAACATAAGCAGGGCATAAGTTTGCATGATTAAAAAGACCTTTTTGAATAATTTATCGATATTTTTGAATATAAATTCAAATTCATTTATCTATAAAGATACAATAATTGACCATTTTATTACACTTTTTTGTACAAAAGAAGCAATATTATAAAAATTATCTTAATAAATAAGTCTAATTTTTGAGACGCTTCTCAACATAAAGATAAAATATTGGGATTATTATAATGTTTAACTTGAATTTGCATAATTATTCAAATAGAATTATTTGAATAATTACGGTTATTAGGAGCAATATTATGCACGGTTTTTATCAGCGCCATTTTTTACGATTACTCGACTTTAGCCCTAGTGAAATCAATCAATTAATTAATCTTGCTATTGAATTAAAACAAGCCAAACAACAAGGGCAAGAACAACAACATTTGATAGGTAAAAATATTGCATTAATTTTTGAGAAAGACTCTACCCGTACTCGTTGTGCTTTCGAGGTTGGTGCATTTGATCAAGGTGCTAATGTCACTTATTTAGGACCAAGTGGTAGTCAAATTGGGCATAAAGAGTCAATTGCAGATACTGCACGCGTACTGGGTCGAATGTATGACGGAATTGAGTATCGTGGTTATGGTCAACAAATTGTTGAAACGTTAGCAAAATATGCAAGGGTGCCAGTTTGGAATGGTCTGACGACCGAAGCACATCCAACCCAAATATTAGCTGATTTTATGACAATGAAAGAACATATAGGAGATCGCCCATTAAGCAGTATTAAATTTGCCTATTTAGGCGATGCTCGGAATAATATGGGAAATTCATTAATGGAAGGTGCTGCGTTAATGGGGATGGAAATTCGATTAGTGGCCCCAAAAGCTTGTCAGCCGGAAGCCGAACTTGTGCAAAAGTGCCAAGATATTGCCAAAACAACCGGTGCCAAAATTATCTTAACTGAAGATGTTACTTTGGGTGTTAAAGATGTTGATTTTTTATACACTGATGTATGGGTCTCAATGGGGGAGCCAAAAGAAGTCTGGGATGAACGAGTTAAATTATTAACGCCTTATCAAGTAAATGAAAATGTAATCAAACTTACCAATAATCCAAATGTCAAATTTATGCACTGCTTGCCAGCTTTTCATGATACCAATACGACAGTGGGCAAACAGATGGCAGCACAATATGGTTTAATCAATGGGCTTGAAGTAACTAATGACGTATTTGAATCTGAGCATAGTATTGTATTTGACGAGGCGGAAAACAGGCTACATACCATTAAAGCGGTAATGGTTGCAACATTAACCAAAGACGAATAATATTATCACAATCAATACAAAGGTGTTTTGTTAAAATAAGCGCCTTTCTTTATTGCCGACTTAATGTCGGCATAATTTTATCTAAAAAGAATATTGAATCATGACCAAACAAGAGCGAAATAAAGATTTTAAAAAATACCTAAAACTGACCAATCCCATTCATTTCTTAGCAGTAGGATTGGGTAGTGGCATGTCACCGATTATGCCAGGTACCATGGGTTCATTAATGGCAATCCCGTTATGGCTTTTGTTCTATGGATTACAGCCAGCTTTATACTGGATATTTATTTTAGTGACTTTTATTTTTGGTTGTTTTATTTGTCAAAAAACCTCGGATGATACACATACTCACGATTCAGGGCATATCGTTTGGGATGAATTTGTCGGCATGTGGATCACCTTATTTTTTATTCCGCAACTTTCAGTTATGTGGGTTGCCATAGCTTTTGTGGCATTTAGAGTGTTTGACATGGTAAAACCTTGGCCAATTCGCTGGTTTGATAAACGTGTACCGGGTGGATTTGGCATTATGGTAGATGATGTGCTTGCCGCTATCTTTTCATCATTCACCGTTTATGCCATGACATTGATTATTTAAGATGAAATTTTATACTAAAACACATGCTTTCCTGAAAGTTTTTGACAAAATTAGACTAAAACATCTTTTGTGACCAACCTAATTTGGTTGAAAGATTATTAAAGTAATCATAATCTTTGGTATGAATCAAATTAAATTCATACGATGAACGACGAATAATTACATCCTGTGTTGGTTTGACCGGTAAAATAATTTGGCTATCACAGGCAATATTTATATCAAGCGCAGTTGTTGGAAATTTAAGATGAATAGGATTATCTCCCTTAATAACTAATGGTCTAACTGCTAACGAATGCGGAAACATTGGTGTAATAATTAATGCGTCTAAATGAGGCGCTAAAATAGGTCCACCCGCTGATAGTGAATAGGCAGTAGAGCCTGTCGGTGTTGCAATAATCAATCCATCAGCCCGCTGTGAAAACGCATTGCGTTCATTAATGTAAACATCATAGTCAATCATATGGGCAACCGTATTGGGGGTCACAACAATTTCGTTCACAGCAAAACTTGAATTAATTAAATTGCCTTCATCATAAATAGAAACTTCTAGTAAAAAGCGAGGGTCATCGTCATATTCGCCGGCAATCACTGGGCTTAATTGTTCAATCACTTGTTCGTGTGATATGTCGGTTAAAAAACCTAAATTGCCACGATTTACACCGATCACTTTAATTTTATATGGTGATAAATAACGCGCAGAACGTAACATATTGCCATCTCCCCCCACAACAATGGCTAAGTCAGCTTGCTGGCCAATTGTTTCTAAAGAAGCATAATGGCTAACGGGAAATTGAATATGGTCCTCCAAGCGCTCTTCAACTAACACACGAATGCCAAGTTTAACAAGCCAATCATAAAGCACTTGATGGGTTTCAATTGCTTCTAACTTACGCGGAAGTCCAATTAGACCAATGCATTTAAACGGTGTTCGCATAAAATATCCTTGTAATTTGTTACATAAAAAATCTGTATTTTTTTTGTCACAGGTCAAAAAATTACATATCAATGTGCCGATAAGCTTGTAATCAGAAAAATTGTCCCCATAATAACCGTTATTCACTAAGTTTTCGACTACATTATTTGGAGTACCTTATGACAGAACAAGATAAAAATATGTCAGAAAATGAAACTAGCATTGACACACCGGCAGAAGATACAATTGAACAAGAAGCAGCGTCACAGCCAAATCTTGAAGAGCAATTAAGTGCAAAAGATGTACGCATTGCAGAACTTGAGCAAGCGTTGCAATTAGCTAAAAAAAATGAAAGTGAAGCGATGATTCGTGCACGAGCTGAAATTGATAATGTTCGTAAACGTGTTGAGCAAGATGTTGATAAAGCACGTAAATTTGCACTAGAAAAATTCTCTAATGAATTATTACCAGTTATTGATAATCTAGAACGCGCTTTAGAATCAACAGACAAAGCTAATCCAGAACATAAGGCCACTGTGGAAGGGTTAGAATTGACATTAAAATCATTCTTAGATACGGTCAAAAAATTTGGTATTGAAGTAATTAATACCGAAGATTCACAATTAAATCCTGATGTACACCAAGCAATTAGCATGGTTGAATCGCAAGAACATCAATCAGGCCAAATCGTTAATACCATTCAAAAAGGTTATACCTTAAATGGTCGTTTAATTCGTCCTGCGATGGTCATTGTTGCTAAATAGTTTAGTTTAAATGGGTTAACCGCCATCGCTTTGGCGGTTAATTTTACTTATTCCGTTGTTCTTCACGAGCAAGCTTTTTCATTTTTTGCTCGATTCGTTGACGTTTTAATGGTGAAAGATAATCAACAAATAGTTTACCTTTTAAGTGATCCATTTCGTGTTGAATACAGATAGCAAGTAGTTCATCGGCGTCAATTTCATAAGGATTACCATTACGATCAAGTGCTTTAATTTTGATTTTTTCAGCCCTTGGTACAAAACCTCGACAATCAGGTACTGATAGGCAACCTTCTTCTATACCGGTCTCACCTTCTTGGCTAATAACTTCTGGATTGATAATCACATAAACTTGACTTTTATCTTCTGATACATCAATCACAATAATTTGCTCATGCACATCCACTTGAGTTGACGCAAGGCCAATGCCATTTTCGGCGTACATGGTTTCAATCATATTATCAATGATCGTTTGTAACTCTGGTGTGAACTGGGTAACTGGCTTAGCAACTTTGCGAAGTCGCTCATCAGGGAAACGTAATACCGGTAAAATAGCCATAAATTATTCGATCTACTCCTCAAATTTCGGGTTTATTCAAACTTTTGCACATTGTAAACATTTATCATACTGATGAATAGTCTTTGTTGGCTATTACTAGTATTTATCTTATCAATTCAAGATAGTTAAATTATTTAACATGAGAACAAAAAAGTTATGATGAGTAAATATGAGTTCTTATTACGAATTTCAATGCTTGGACATGGCAAACAAGCTATTTTTAAAAGAATTGGACAACTTACTGCAAATGATTTACCTGATAACATACAAAATGTGCCTTTTTTGTTAGATAAGCTAGGTTTATGGGATGTTCAATTAGCACGTTTTTATGAAACTTCATATCTTCATTTTGAACCAATACTTGAATGGTTAGATTCACCCGGCCCACAAAAATACCTTATTGCCTATTGCGATAGTGATTATCCATTATTACTCAAACAAATTTGCTCCCCACCTTTGTTACTATTTGTTTTAGGTAATCGACAGTTATTACATTCTCCTCAACTAGCTATGGTTGGAAGCCGTGAATTTAGTGAATATGGGGCCCAATGGGGACGATATTTTGCAAGTGAATTGGCTATTAATGGCTTAACAATAACCAGTGGTCTGGCGCTAGGGTTAGATGCGATTTGCCATCGTGGTGCGCTTGAGGTATCTGGCCATACTATTGCAGTTTTAGGTAGTGGTTTAGCAAAAATTGCACCAAGATCAAATTTAAACTTAGCCAATGATATTTTAGCTCAAGATGGTGCCATTGTGTCCGAGTTTTTTCCCTTTGAAAAGGCTAGATCGGTCTATTTTCCTCGTCGAAATCGAATTATTAGTGGATTAAGTTTAGGTACCTTTGTGGTTGAAGCTTCAGAAAAAAGTGGCTCGTTAATTACTGCGCGCTATGCACTTGAGCAAAATCGCGATGTGTTTGCCTTACCTGGTGATATTAATAATGAAAACTGTAGTGGAACACACTATCTAATTAAACAAGGCGCCTATTTGGTTTCTAAACCAACTGATATTTTAGAACATTATTGTAGTTATTTATCAGTAGCCAATAACTCGCATAATCAGTTTAAAAAAGAACAAAATAATTCTATTTTGTATCCTGAAATTTTTGCTGTGATTCATCATCAACCTATTCCGGTAGATATAATTGCTCAGCAAATTAATATGTCGATTTCAGAAGTGACGACTAAATTATTAGATATGGAATTAAAAGGATTAATTAAAACGGTGACTGGTGGTTATATTCGTAATAGAACACTTTAAAAATAGAATTATTTTATTAAAAAATTTTAGAAAAGCATTTAGTTATGAATAAAATCCGCCGATAATTCATCGGCGGTATGGCTATTTTTATTTATCTTCAATTTCAAGTGCAATTTCAGATAAGATAATACCCGTGTTGTCAGCATAGATAAAATCGCCAGAAAAAAAGGTCACTCCACCAAAATTTACACGAATATCGATTTCACCAACCCCCTGATCTTCGGCTCCAACAGGAATGGCTGCAATTGCTTGAATACCAATGTCAGCTTCTGCCAAATAATCAACTTGGCGAACCGCGCCATAAACAATAATACCTGCCCATTGATTTTGAATAGCGATATCAATCAGTTCAGCATCAATTAATGCACGGCGAACAGAACCACCACCATCAATTACTAAAATTTTACCTGAGCCACTTGATTGTAAAATTTCGTATAGTAAGCCGTTATCTTCAAAACATTTAACCGTTACTGCTTGACCTGAAAATGATGTCACACCACCAAAATTACTAAATATCGGTTCAACGACATTAATATCTTCAGGGTAATAATCGCAAAGAATTGAAGTATCAAACTCCATCACCTACTCTCCTTTTGCTGTCATTTTTAATTAAATTTAGTATAACGCTAACATTGAGTAAAACGATATTAAATTTAAATAAACGTGAGCTAGCTCAAAATAATACCCAAACAATAAAGTAAATTAGTCAATAAAGCAAGTTTGAGCATCTGTAATAACAACAGTATTCCATCTTTATGTTTATTAAATTGTAAAACCGCATCAATATGTTTAATAAATAGTGATAATATTAGTATAAATAAGCCACTATATTATCTTTGCATTTTAAGTGTTCATTATGTTTTACTTATTATGTTACTTTTCTGATTTTATGCTCAATAACCCTTTAAGAATCGTCTTATTCGACCTTCCCGCAATGCTGCAATAAAGAAGCCAAGTGAACCATAGATGATTCCCAGTAATAAAATCATAAAAACATTAAATAAATTATCTATTAAACCTAATCCCATTTGGTTTACGCCTGCAATCATATTCGTTGCCCAAGTTGATGGCAACATTTTAGAAACAATTTGTACCCAAAGAGGCATAGCATCAAGTGGCCAAATTGTGCCTGATAGGTAAAACACTGGTGTTGTCAAAAATGCAAGTGTTAGATAAATCATTTCAGTTTTACGTAAACATTCTGTCAGTAATTTACTTAACCCTAAAACACCAAGTAACAATGGGAATGTCATAATTAGAATTTCAGGTATATTTGCAAGCTGTCGATAACCAAGTACCCAAGGCCATAAACCAAATAATACAATGGATAAAAATAACCATATCGGTATAAGACCACACAAGCTACCCAACATCACAATTTTAGGTGGTTTACCCTGTGATAACGAGTTTAATGTAATATTAGTACGTGTTGAAGCAATTAAAAATGAGTGTTGCAATAACATGACCAATAATCCAGGAAAAGTAATAGCAGCAAAACTAACGCCAGGATTATAAAGTGGTTCAGTTTGACCGTTTATTGGTGATAGAATAATATTGATCTGTTTATCTGAAAACCCACTATTACGCATTATTCGAGTATTATATTGAGTCAATATCTGTTGATAGATCCCTTTTATATCGACTTGTATTAAACCATTGGCTAAACGACTTGAAGCATCGCCATATGCTGGTATTGTTACTTCTTCACCATTTAATAACCGTTTTTCAAAATCTCTTGGAATCGTAAATACCGCAAAGAGTCGGTGATTATTAATATCATCATAAGCTTGCAAAGAGCTCTCATATATAATGGTCTCTATTTTTGAACTAGTATTTAAAGAACGAATTAAACTTCGGCTAGTTGGCGTATGATCTTGATCGACTATCGCAACCGGCAAACTGGTAATGGTGCCATTACTATAAACTAAGCTCATTAATGAGACAGACAATAATAGCAACAGCCACATTGGTCTAACTAATAAAAGCAAAAATATTTTTATAAATGAAGACCAAAATATTTTAAGCATCTTGGTGTTTCCTCTTACTGTGAATGTAGTCGTCTTACTAGACGTTTTCTCACTAATACAGTAATAATTATTGGGTAGACCATTAAAATACCACAGGTTTTTAATACTGAAAGATAACTAGAGTGACGTAAAAATAGATCAAACAGCTTATTGAGAGCATAAGTTAATGGTTCTAATGATGAAATAAACCTTGCGATCCAAGGCATAGATAGTTCGGGCACAACAACACCAGAATAAGTTAACGCAAGTCCGACTAAAATACCTATATAAGTATAAGCATCAATAGGTGTTTTAGTAAAAGTGTATAGCAAAATACCAATACTTTGTGCGGCAATCACATAGAAAAATACCACCGTTACCATGGCAAAAGGCGAACCTGATACACGAGCATGAGAAAACAGAACAAGCATCGCAATTTCAAAAATAAGCAACATGGTAAACCAAATTGTGTAAGGAGCTAATTTTCCTAAAACAAAAGGATAATTAGGACGAGTTCGCTTTGGTAATTGTGCTAATAGATGAATCGTTGTTGTGACAACAAATAGTTGTAGTAGATGCACGACAGCTGAGAATTGCTGAAAGTACATTGAGTTACCACTGGCATTAAATAACCCATCATAATTGAAATTTACTTTTGCAAGTTTAGGTACCGGTATCCCAATACTAGTTGCCATGGTGCTACGGTATTGGGTATTTAATGCCGCAATTAGGCCAGAATAATCCATAATAGAATATAACCCAGCACTATAATATAACGCGTTATAATATAACATTGGTGTTGGCTGGCGACCGGCTAATACATCTGCTTCAAAATTCGGTGGAATATAAAAAATGGCATAAATTTTTGCTTTTTGCAAATCACGTTCAGCCTCAGAAAGCTGGCTATCATAATTGACCAGATTGGCATGTGCTCCAGCATTAAGATCACGCACGATTTCACGCGACAAAACACTTTTATCATTATCGATATAGCCAACAGGTAGATCAAAAAGTACACCACGATAAAAGATACTACTGATTAATATAAAAATAATTAACGGTAAGATCCACATTAACCAATGGAAAGTAAACCGCTTAAATATCACAGGTATTTCAGCATTAAACGCTTCTTTGAAGCGGTGCCAAAAATCCCAAATTAGTTGTCTAATTTCCATAGTGTGCTCATACCTGCACGTAAACCAACAATAGGAGTTGTTGGATAAAGTCTAACTTCAAAGGTTTTTAAATCGAAATCACCGGTAGCTCGTGTTGCACGTTTTGTTGCATAATCCCCCATGGGTGCAATATAACGAATTTCAGCCTCAACTTCTTTATTACCAAGAGCAGGGACTTCAAGCTTAACATGATCACCTTTATGAATATTAGGCATAATATTTTCACGAAGATTAAATATAAAGTACGCTTTTGGTAGTTGAATTACGGTCAATAATGGACTATTGGCATTAAATAACTCGCCAACTTCAGCTGGTATTGAACCAACCTCTCCTTCAACAGGGGCTTTTACTTGTAAATCATCGTATTGAATTTGTAATTGTTTAAGTTGCTCTTCCGCTTCTTTTAATTTAGCATCATAAATTTCGCGTTGTTCAATACGATCACCATTTTTAGCTTGATCTAAATTAGCTTGCGCTGACTGAACTTGTTGAAAAGCTGCATCACGCGTTTTTAATGCATTATCTAAGATCGATTGAGAAACATAACCTTTGGCCGAAATAGCTTTGTTACGATCATATTCTTTAGATGCATTATCATAAGAAACTTTAGCTTGTTGAAGTAACGCTTCATAGTAACGAATGCTTTCTTCACGTGTCCCATGTTCAGAAAGCGCAACTTGAGCTCGTGCTTGATCGCAAGCCGCTTGCGCAGCTTTGACTTGTGCTAATAGCTCTGGACTGTCAAGCGTTATCAATATATCGCTTGGTCTTACATCATCACCTCGATTGACGTGTATAACCTGCACACGTCCTTTCGCTTTTGACGAAATGCTAACATTAGGTGCATCAACCTCGCCTTGTAATATAAGCTGGTTATTATGTGATCGAATTAGAATTGTCATTGAAATTAAAATAACAATTAACACAATAATAATAAAAATTTTTTTATTCATAAATTTTGCATAGAGTGATAATGATTAAATATGGCCCAAACAATTAGGATGATGGTATGCATTATAGATCTCACATTTATAAAATGTAACGATTACTGTATTACAAACTATACTAAAAGTGCTTTATTTTAACGAATAAAGAGAAATTTTTATTTAAAAAAAGAATATATCAACACAATCAATAATAGATACGACTATACTCCATTTGAGTTTTAAATAAATTTTAATAATAGTAAAACACCACTTTAATAGGTTTTGTTTATAAATGATATTCGTTAAAAGAAATAGATAAAAACCTACTTATTTAGTATGATATTTTTAATTGATTACGATAAGGTTTGAAATTTATGAAAAAAATAATAATTATTGGTGGTGGAGCTGGGGGTTTAGAACTAGCTACAGACCTTGGTGATAAACTAGGAAAAAGCAACCAAGCCGAAATTACACTAATTGATAAAAATAGTTATCACCTATGGAAACCTTTATTACATGAAGTTGCTACTGGTATTTTGAACGAACAAGCTGATAGAATTGACTACGCAAAACAAGGGCAACAACACAATTTCCAATTTAATCAAGGTACGTTTACTAATCTTAATCGTGAAGAAAAACAAGTTATTATTGAAAACTTAAATCACGAGTCTGTTTCTATTCCATATGATATTTTAGTTATAGCAATAGGCAGCACTTCAAACGATTTTGGTACACCTGGTGTTAAAGAACATTGTATCTTTTTAGATGATCAAAATGCCGCTATTCGTTTACGTGAAACACTCATTGCAAAATTCTCTAGTTTTTGTTCAATTATTGATGAACATGAAGCAACAACTGAAGATAAAATTCGTATAGCTATTGTTGGCGGCGGTGCGACAGGTGTTGAATTGGCCTCAGAATTACCCCATATGGTTGAAACATTCGGTGTTTGTGGACGTAATAAAATGTGTTCAGATTTGCTAGATGTATCGGTTATTGAAGCAACTGATCGTATTTTACCTGCATTACCTGAAAAAACAGCATTAGGTATTACCGAAACATTACAAAAACGTGGTATTCATGTGTTAACCAAAACCATGATAACTAAAGCGGAAAGTGATGGCTTTTATCCAAAAGAAGGCGATACCATTAACGCTGATATTATGATCTGGACTGCGGGTGTAAAAGCACCTGACTATCTAAAAGATATTGCTGGTTTAGAATCAAGTCGTTCTAATCAACTTGTAGTTAAACCGACGCTACAAACAACACGCGATGATAATATTTTTGTTATTGGTGATTGTGCTTACGCGATGCAAGACAGCGGACGAGCCGCTCCCGCTACAGCACAAGCTGCACATCAGATGGCAAAAATCTGTTATGAAAATATTGTTAACATGTTAAATAATAAGTCAATGAAATCGTTTAATTATACCGATAATGGAACGATTATTTCCCTGCATGATACAGCACAAGGTGTGGTTAAAATTGCAGGCAAACGAGAAATGAATGTTAAAGGATTTTTTGCTCTAACTATTCATCGCCTATTGTATCGTATGCATCAAGCAAGCTTATTGGGTATTTTCAAAACAATCCGATTTGCTAAAGCTAGCAAAGAAATGTACAAAAGTAAATTTGCATCTATCTTTACTCATCAAGATTAGGTTCTTCTCCTTTTGATAGCTACTTACAAAATACCTTTGATAAGTAGCTATTTATTCAAAATAGGTATAGCATTATTGATGTATATACGTTTTGTTTTAGTGTCTATGCTGTTTTTAATTCACTTTAATTAGTATTGCTAGCTATAAACATTTTTCCATCTTCACAATCAGAATAAAACCTAGCTACTAAACAAACAATAAACTCGCCATACAGCCATATGGGTATTATTTTTATTAAAAATAGAAAACGTTACGATAATAAGATGCCTTTATTAAGAAATAGTTGTTTTATCTCTTTCTATGTATAATTCACCATAGCTGATAACGGTTGATAAGCAATGGTAGGATTAAAGCTAGTATTAAAATAACGCTAAATTCTTAACTGGTGCAAAGCTTTTACGATATAGATGATTAATACCGTGTTGTTCGATTGCCGCTAAATGCGCTTTAGTCGGATAACCTTTATGCTTAGCAAGACCATATTGTGGATACAACTTATCCAGCTCAACCATTTCACGATCACGTGTAACTTTAGCCAAAATTGAAGCAGCGCTAATCTCTGCCACCAATAAATCGCCTTTAATGACCGCTTGAGATTGAATACCAAAATCAGGGCAACGATTACCATCGACTAATACAAAATTGGGTTTAATAGATAAACCTGATACAGCACGCTGCATTGCTAGCATAGTGGCATGTAATATGTTTAATTTATCTATTTCATCCACTGAAGCGCGGGCAATATTCCACGCTAAAGCATCCTGTTTGATTATATCAAACAGCTGTTCTCGCTTTTTTTCGGTCAGTTTTTTAGAGTCAGTTAAGCCTTTAATTGGCTTGTTAGGATCTAAAATAACCGCAGCAGTGACCACATCACCACACAGTGGACCACGTCCTACTTCATCGACGCCTGCAATAAGTGTTATATCTGGATAAGTAAAGTCTAACAACAATGTACATCCTCTAATACATCAAGTACTGCTTTAGCCGCTTGTTCATCGGCATTACAACGGATTTGTTTATGCAAAGATAAAAATGTCTGTTTTAGCTCAGAATTATCACCTTCTAACAAGGGAATAATGTGATTGGCGATATTTTCAGGTGTGCAATCTTGCTGTAATAACTCTGGAACCAGGGCTTTACCAGTTAAAATGTTAGGTAAAGAGACATAAGGTGTTTTAATTAATTTTTTAGCAAGCCAAAAAGTCAAAGGTTTCATCTTATAACCTACAACCATAGGACATTTGGCTAACATACATTCTAGTGCCACAGTACCGGAGGCTAAAATTGCAGCATCACTGGCAATCATTGCTTCACGGGCATGACCATCTAATAATTGTATGTCAAGTTGTGGGGCAACTTCTGCTTTAATCTGTTCAAACTCTTTTCGTCTTTTTTCATTCACTAATGGCACAACAATATGTAAATTAGGATAAAGTTGACGTAATAGTTGCGCGGCTGCTAAAAAAGGAGCTGATAGTAATGTCACTTCAGCATGACGACTACCCGGTAATAATGCTAAACAGGGGCAATCAGTCGGAACACCTAATAGCTGACGCATCGCTATTTGATCGGGAATAAGGGGAATGTCATCCGCCATTTTATGACCAATAAAGCGGCAAGGCACATCAAATTTATCATAAAATGTTTTTTCAAACGGTAAAAAAGCTAAAATAAGATTGGTATTACGTTTAATTTTGAAAACCCGTTTTTGCTTCCAAGCCCAAACAGAGGGGCTAACATAATGAATGGTTTTGATTCCTGCTTGCTTTAGCTTACCCTCTAGGAAAAGATTAAAATCAGGTGCATCAATACCAATAAATATATCGGGTTTAAGTTCAATTAGACGTTTAGTGATATCTCGGCGAATAGATAAAATACGGCGTAATCGTCCCAATACTTCAACAATGCCCATAACCGATAATTCATCCATTTCATACCAAGCCCTACAACCTTCGGCTTGCATTTTAGGACCTGCTATACCAACAAATTCAATGTTGGGATGATGATTTTTTAGCGCACGAATCAATCCCGAGCCAAGAATATCGCCAGAAGTTTCTCCCGCGACTAAGGCAATGGTTAATGGTTTATTGGTCATTAACGGATAATGCCACGCGTTGAACGTGCAAAAAAGTCAACAAAGAGTTGGGCTTCAGGATATTGTTCGGCAATGGTTGCAATTTCAGATTTAGCTTCATCCAACGTTAAGCCATTTCGATAAAGGACCTTGTAGCTATTGCGAATCGCCTGTAAGGCATCTTTGCTAAAACCTCTGCGCTTTAAGCCTTCATAATTTACGCCATGAGGAGTTGCATGATTACCTTGGGCAATAACATAAGGAGGAACGTCTTGCGCAACGCCAGAACAACCGCCGATCATAACATGCGATCCAATCACACAAAATTGATGAACAGCTGTCATGCCACCAACAATGACATAATCGTCTAATTGAACATGTCCACCTAAGGTGGCGTTATTTGCTAAAATACAGTGATTACCAATATAACAATCGTGCGCAACGTGGGCATTAATCATCAATAAATTATCACTACCAACACGAGTTAACTCGCCACCTTGAACCGTACCACGGTGAATAGTAACGCTTTCGCGAATCATATTGCGATCGCCGATTTCGGTACGCGTTGGCTCTCCACGATATTTTAAATCTTGGTTTACTTCACCAATTGAGACAAATTGATAAATTTGGTTATCTTTACCAATTTTAGTGTGGCCATTGACGACAACGTGTGATTTCAAAAATGTTCCGTCACCAATTTCAACATTTTCACCAATAAAACAAAAAGGACCAATTTTGACGTTATCGCCGATTTTAGCACCTTTTTCAATGACTGAACTTGGGTGTATTTCTGTTGCCATAGTATTTCCTTAAAACAATTTGGAATATGTAAAATACCAAATGTTATTTACGAGCACACATCATTTCAGCTTCGCAAACTAACTTGCCATCAACGGTTGCAATACCATGGAATAGCGCAATGCCACGACGCTCTTTAATGTATTCAACATCCAACACAAGTTGATCACCCGGTACAACAGGACGTTTAAAACGTGCTTTGTCAATTGAAGCGAAGTAATAAAGTTGCCCTGGAGATAACTCTTCAATGCTTTTAAATGCCAAAATTCCTGTAGCTTGTGCCATAGCTTCTAAAATTAATACACCAGGGAAAATCGGCTTATTAGGGAAGTGTCCCTGAAAGAATGGTTCATTTACAGTAACGTTTTTTATCGCTTTTAATGTTTTACCTTTTTCATAACTAAGTACGCGATCAACCATCAAAAATGGATAACGATGGGGTAATAAACTGATAATTTCTTCAATATCAAGGGCATTAAGTTCGGTAGTCAAAATAGCTATCCTTATACATTATTTGCTATAAATTTTATACATTATAACTGATGAAGCCTCATTCACTCAAGGATGATTTAAAGTACACAATATTACTTATCCTATTTTATTATCAGCACAGTAATATAAATTATTAAATAAATGATTGGTAAACACTATGTTATCTTTTGTTAAATAATATATAATAGTCGAATTAACAATCTAAAAGAATTTCTAACTTGGAGAAGTAGAATGAAATCATTGATTAAAATAACCTTAGTAAGTAGCGCAATTGTATTGGCATTAGCTGGCTGTGATAAAAAAACAGATAAAATAACAATTTCAACAGATGCACAGAAAGAGGCATATGCATTAGGTTCATCATTTGCAACATACGTGAAAGCAAATTTAGAACAAAATGAAGTTAAACCAGATCAAGAATATTTAATCAGTGGTTTTAATGAAACATTCAGTGGTGAATCACAACTAAGTAAAGATGAAGTTAAAACTATCTTAGTAGCGTTTAGTAAACGAGTTCAAGAAGAAAGCCAAGCGCGTTTTGAAAAACAAAAAACCGAAAATACAGCTGCCGGTGACAAATTCCGTGAAGAATTTGCTAAACAAGATGGTGTTAAAAAAACTAAATCTGGATTGCTTTATCAAATTTTGGAAAATGGCTCAGACCATCATCCGACTGCCGATGATACCGTTATCGTTCATTATAAAGGTACTTTAACTGATGGACGTAAATTTGACAGTTCTTATGATCGTAATGAGCCTGCTAAATTTCCTCTTAATGGTGTGATAAAAGGTTGGATTGAAGGCATTCAACTAGTTGGTGTTGGTGGTAAAATTAAACTTGTTGTACCACCAGATCTAGCTTATGGCGATCAAGACATTCCTGGTCAAGAAGGTAAAGCAGGAATCCAACCTGCATCAACATTAGTATTTGAAGTTGAATTACTTGGTATTGATAATAAAAATGATACAAATAAAGAACCAGCTGAAGAACCAACATCAGAGCCAGAGTCAGAGCAAGCTGAATAATAATCAACAGACTCACTTGTTTGACTCATTAAGCTATACACTTATTGTTATGGGTCCTGTTTATGGGACCCAATCTGCTTATTGTGCATATCAATTTGCAAAAGTTTTACTATCTAATACTCCTCATACGATTAAGAATATCTTTTTTTATGCCGATGGTGTTTATAATGGTAACCGCTATACCGATCCTGCCAGCGATGAATTTGATTTAATTTCTGCATGGCAAGAATTATCTCAAAAACACGCTTTCGCTTTGACGATTTGTGTAGCAGCAGCACAGCGTCGTGGCATTATCGAAAATAACCTAGCTGATCATTTTCAATTAACTGGCCTTGGTGAATTGAGTGAATCAATTGCAACAACAGATCGCACTATTCAATTTTAAGGTTAAGGGCAAATGAAAAAAGTAGCAATAATCATTAGCTCGCCACCTCACGGAAATGCCAAAGGCCGAGAAGCACTAGATATCGCATTGGCTACCTCAGCTTTTAATCAAATTTCTGTTTTTTTTGTCGATGATGGTGTATTTCATTTGTTACCTAATCAGCAACCAGATGAAATTTTAATGCGCGATTATATTGCAACTTTCAATATGCTTGAGCTTTATGACATTGATAATGTGTACGTATGTGAATCTTCACTTAAATCAAGAAATCTAGTGCAGCTACCTCGTAATATCCCTAGTAAACTCATTAATAATCAGTTATTAACTCAATTATTAACCATTCAGGATGTAATATTACGATTTTAATTTTATATTGAAATAAAAAATCTCACACCACAATAATAAGCTTGATATCCAAACAAAAAACATACAGAAAACATTTTGATTTTATTTATTTTGTTGTTTTTAGCAAAATAACCAATTTTTCATAAAAGATGTATTCTACGTTGATAGATAGACTAATAGAGTTTCTGTAAGGTTAAAGCCAATAAAGAATCCACTCTATTTTTATTATGTTTAATATAGAGTGGATTATTGTTCATTTAATTTAGCTTTTATCTTATTAAACTAGACTAATTTCTTCATTTGATCGGCAATTTTTTCGGCCTGAGTACCGACAATAATTTGCACACCAGTTTTACCTAATTTAATGACTGCCATCGCACCTAGTGCTTTAGCGGCTTGTTCATCAACCAACTCTGAATCATTTACACCTAAACGTAAGCGTGTAATACAAGAATCAATATTGGTTAGATTCTCTTTACCTCCTACAACTACTAAATATTGTTCAGCAAGTTTAGATGTATCACCAATTGCTTGTTTTTGCTGAGTGTTTTCAGTTGATGAAACCGTGATATCTTCATCTTCACGACCAGGGGTTTTAAGGTTAAATTTAACAATAACAAAACGGAATACCACATAGTAGACCACAAAGAATACTAAGCCCTGAAGAATTAGCATAGACCAATGTACTGCTAGTGGATTTCCTGACTGAAGTAACATATCTATCAGGCCAGCGCTAAAACCAAATCCACATATCCATTGCATAGTCGCAGCAATAAACAATGAGATACCTGTTAAAACCGCATGGATAAAATAAAGCACTGGTGCTACAAACATAAAGGCAAATTCTAGTGGCTCAGTAATACCAGTAAAGAATGCAGCAATAGAGGCAGCAAACATAATTGATGCAGTTTTCTCTTTATTGCCTTTTTTAGCTGTATGGTACATGGCTAATGCTGCACCAGGCAGGCCAAACATCATAACAGGGAAGAATCCAGCTTGGTAACGACCAGTAATACCTACAACAGCTTTACCTGCATCAATAGAGCCTTGTCCGCCTAAGAAATAAGGAATATCGTTAATACCAGCCACGTCAAACCAGAATACTGAGTTTAAAGCATGGTGTAAACCGACCGGAATAAGTAAACGATTGAAGAATCCATAAATACCTGCGCCAACAGAGCCTAATCCTTGGATCAATTGGCCAAAATATTCTAATCCGCTATAAACAACAGGCCAAATAAAATAGAAGAGTACAGACACAAGTAACATCACAACTGAGACAATAATAGGAACAAAGCGCTTACCGCTGAAAAAGGCTAATGCCTTATGCAACTCGATGGAACTAAATCGATTGTATAACTCTGCTGAAATAATCCCAACTAAAATGCCAATAAATTGATTGTTGATACTATTAAATGCTGGTGGTACTAGTTTTTGCCAATCTTTAACTGCTTTTATATCTATTCCGTGAAAAAACGCAATAGATTCCGGTGATAATAAGGTAGTGATAATTAAAAAACCTACTAAACCAGAAAGCGCAGCTGCTCCATCTTTATCTTTAGACATACCATAAGCCACACCAATAGCAAAAAGTATTGGCATATTACTTAGAATAGCACTACCAGATGTCACTAAAAATTTAGCAACAATACTAGCATCCCATTCCATCAGTCCAAACAAGTTTACATGACTAACCCACTCTATATGGCTAACCCACTGACCAATCCCTAGTAGTATTGCAGCAGCTGGTAATACCGCTACAGGTACCATCAGTGAGCGCCCGATACGTTGTAAATAAGCTAAAATTCCCATAAGTTAACCTCATATATTATTGAACTATACCTAAAAAACACTTTTAGGTACCAGTAATCACTTTATTCATATTTCATATTATATTATTTTACTTAGCAAATTAATTGTTTATTTTTTGTGACTTTTATCACTATTTTTTTGGATTAATTCCTTTAATATAGTAAAATATAGTCAACATATTTTACCTTAGAAAAAAAGAAACCATTTTAATTATATCAGAAGAGGTGTTATTACATGAGACTTATTCCTTTAGAAAATGCACAAGAAGTCGGTGCTTGGGTTGCACAGCGTATTGTGAATAAAATTAACCAATTCAAACCAACCGCAGACCGACCATTTTTACTAGGCTTACCAACAGGAAGCTCACCGTTAGTCATGTATCAACAATTAATTAAACATTATAAAGCAGGTCATGTTAGCTTTAAACATGTTGTGACTTTTAATATGGATGAATATGTTGGACTTCCAGAAGATCATCCACAAAGTTATCACACATTTATGTACGAAAATTTCTTTAACCATATTGATATTGATAAAAACAACATCCATATATTAAATGGTAATGCGCCAGATATTGATGAAGAATGTCGTCAATATGAAGCGAAGATCAAAGCTTATGGCAAAATCAATATTTTTGTAGGTGGGGTTGGTCAAGATGGACATATCGCATTTAATGAACCAGGATCTTCACTTTGCTCTCGTACTCGTATCAAAACATTAACTGAAGATACACGCATTGCGAATTCTCGCTTTTTTGATAATGATGTTAATCAAGTACCAAAACATGCGCTAACTATTGGTGTTGCCACTTTAATGGATGCACAGGAAGTCATTTTGTTAGTTTGTGGCCATAACAAAAGCTTGGCGTTACAAGCTGGTGTTGAAGGTTCCGTTAATCATCTTTGGACAGTAACTGCACTACAAATGCATCCGGCTTCAATCATTGTTTGTGATGAACCAAGTACTGATGATCTTAAAGTGAAAACACTAAAATATTTTAAACAAATGGAAGCTGATAATCTTAAAGTTACCGTTTTATAAAGGATAAATCAATGTACGCATTAACAAATTGTCGTATTTATACAGGTTATGAAATTCTTGAAAATCACGCTGTTATTATCAACGGAGATAAAATTGCACAGATCTGCAAACAAGATGAATTACCTGTGGATATTAAAATTGAAAATTTACAAGGTGCAATGGTTGCACCTGGTTTTATTGATATTCAAGTCAATGGCTGTGGTGGGGTGCAATTTAATGAAACGCTTGATGCCCTAAGTATTGAAACATTAGAAGCAATGCAAGCAACAAACCTAACTTATGGATGTACAAGTTATTTACCGACTTTAATTACATCAACTGATGAATTTATGATAAAGGCGGTTAAAGTGATGCGTGAATATTTAGCCACGCATGCCAATCAAGCACTTGGTTTACATCTTGAAGGTCCTTATATTAGTACAGAAAAGAAAGGGATCCATGATGAAAATATTATTCGTCAGCCTTCGCAAGAAATGATTGATTTTCTATGTGAAAATGCTGATGTCATTAAAATTATTACCTTAGCACCAGAAAAAGTTGAAAGTCATTTTATCAAACAACTGGTTAACGCAGGTATTCATGTTTCTGTTGGGCATTCCAATGGTCATTATGATGATTGTCGTCGCGGATTTAACGATGGTATTCGTTTAGGAACTCACCTATTCAATGCCATGCCTTATATTTCTGGACGAGAACCGGGCGTAGTTGGTGCAATTTATGATGAACCTGAAGTATATGTTGGCATTATTGCTGATGGTCAACATGTCAGTTGGGCAAATATTCGCAATAGTCACAAAATTAAACAAGATCATTTAATCTTAATTACCGACGCCATGCTACTTGCTGGCTCTAATTTAGAATCTGGCATATTTGCAGGTAAAACCATTTATTATAAAAATGGTCGCTGTGTGGACGAAAAAGGCACTCTTGGTGGTTCAGCATTAACCATGATTGATGCAGTAAAAAATGCTGTGGAATATGTAGGCATTGCATTAGATGAAGCGTTAAGAATGGCGACACTTTATCCTGCCAAAGCAATTGGTGTGGATAAACATCTTGGTAGTATTAGTGATGGTAAAATTGCAAACCTTGTTATCTTTAATCGTGACTTTACGGTAGTTAAAACGGTTGTTAATGGAGAAATGAATCGCTAGAATATCAGATAATTAATGAAAAATATTGAGTAATATATGACATTTAATTATCTGAACTTAGTTGGTAATGCTGAATTAATCAAACAGCTAAATTATGCAATGATTTATCGTTTGATTGTTCAGCAAGCGCCTGTTTCTCGTATTCAATTGGCCGAAATTAGTCAATTAGCACCAGCAAGTATTACTAAAATAACCCGCCAACTTCTTAAAAAGAAATTAATTAAAGAAGTCGATGCCCAGCAATCAACAGGGGGACGACCTGCGGTTTCAATTGAAGCTAAATTTGGACACTACCAAGCCATTGCTGTGCAATTAAGCCGTTCTCATGTCACCATTGAGCTTTTTGACTTAGGGGCTAAATGTCTTGCGTCAAACACATATCCAATTACCAATTTTACCCAACGAAAAGTACAAGAATATTTAATTACATTGATTAAAGAATTCATTGAGGAAAATAGAAAAAAAATAAAACATTTAGTTGCAATATCCGTTGTACTTCCTGGCTTAATTGATTCTGTCAATGGCGTTATCCGTTATACGCCACACATTCAAGTGAAAGAGTGGGCTTTAGCCAAAGTCCTACAAGAAAAATTTAATGTATCTATTTTCTTAGGTAATGATATTCAAAGTTTAGCATTAGCTGAAAGTTATTTTGGATCAACACAATATATTGATGATTCAATTTTAATTCGTGTACACCGTGGTGTAGGCTCTGGCGTTATCGTTAATCAGCAACTACTTACAAACCATAATCAAAGCGCTTGCGAAGTTGGGCATATTCAAGTCGATGCATTAGGTGAACGCTGCCATTGCGGTAATTTTGGTTGTTTAGAAAACCGTGTAGTGAACAAAGCCATTGAATACCGAGCTAAACAGATGATTGAACAAGGTTATGTATCCAAATTGACAGCCAAGCACTGTGACATCAATCATATCTGTCAATACGCCAATCAAGGTGATGAGCTAGCTATAAAACTAGTTAAAGATGCTGGTGAAAACCTTGGCAGAGCAGTTGCAATTATGGTAAACATATTTAATCCCCAACGAATCGTATTAGCCGGTGAACTCACCAAGTCGCCCGAAATACTATTAAACGCAGTCAATAGTGCATTAAACGCTCAAAGCTTAGAAGATTTACGCAAAAACCTGACTATTACTTGCTCATCACTTAATGATAGATCGGCAATTGGGGCATTTGCACTAGTGCAGCAAGCTTTATTTAATGGATCGTTATTAATGACATTATTAGACGATACACAACAGTAATCTATTGTGATAAAAAATAAAGCCCGACCAATTAATCGGGCTTTGCTATTTTATTTCTAAATTTAGGCTAAAATGCGTAACATTCTTCGTAATGGTTCAGCCGCACCCCATAATAATTGGTCACCCACTGTAAAAGCGGAAAGATAATCTTTACCCATATTCAATTTACGTAAACGCCCAACAGGTGTAGTTAACGTACCTGTAACCGCTGCAGGAGTTAATTCTCGCATTGAAATTTCTCGATCATTAGGAACGACTTTTACCCAATCATTGTGCGCAGCAAGAAGCTTTTCAATTTCTGGCACACTAATATCTTTTTTCAATTTAATCGTAAACGATTGACTATGACAACGCAAAGCTCCAATACGGACACAAAGTCCATCAACAGGAATAATCTGACTTGTTCCCAAAATTTTATTGGTTTCGGCTTGTCCTTTCCACTCTTCTTTACTTTGTCCATTATCTAGTGCTTTATCGATCCAAGGAATTAAACTTCCTGCAAGTGGCACACCAAAATTATCTGTAGGTAAACTACCATCACGCATTTTTTGTGTCACTTTACGCTCAATATCCAAAATAGAGGAATGCGGATCTTGTAGCTCTTTTGCTACTTCGGCATTTAACATACCCATTTGAGTTAATAACTCACGCATATGGCGAGCACCACCACCAGATGCCGCTTGATAAGTCGAAACAGAAACCCAATCTATAAGATTTTCAGCAAATAACCCACCTAATGACATTAACATCAAACTAACCGTACAGTTACCGCCAACAAAAGTTTTAATACCTCTATCTAAAGCTGCATAAATGTTAGCTTTGTTTACAGGATCAAGAACAATAATTGCATCATCTTCCATGCGTAACGTTGAAGCTGCATCAATCCAATAACCCTGCCAACCTGTTGCGCGTAATTTTGCATAAATCTCAGAGGTATAATCACCACCTTGGCAAGAGACAATAACATCTAATGCCTTTAAAGCATCAATATTATTTGCGCTTTGTAATATACCTGTTTTTCCACCAAAAGTTGGGGCTGCTTGACCAGCTTGAGAAGTAGAAAAGAAAATAGGATTGATATAATCAAAATCATGCTCTTCAACCATACGTTGCATAAGCACAGAGCCCACCATTCCACGCCAACCGACAAAACCAACATTTTTCATAATTTATTTCCAATAAGTAGAGGTTATATAAAGCAATATTTTTATCTATTAAAACAAAATATCACCATAAAACAAGTAAGATAAGAATTATTTTTACATAAGAGTAAATAATAACGTGGTGTTATATATTGAAAGACAAAACAACGACAATAACAAACAAAAAACAAATCATCATCTATACCAAATACTTTTTCTGAATAATTTCATTTATTATTTTAAAATGTTGATTAATTTTATTTTTTAAATGATCGGGTTATTAGCCGACTTATTTATAATAGCTTATATGTCTCTAACACTTTCTTAGCTGAAATACTTCTTCGTGCGTGTTGGTACAAACAGAGTAAAAAAGTTGTCTATTTTTTATGAATAAAGAACATAATAAAAAACACAAAAGAGAAATAAAGAAACAAGAAAGAATAAAAAAACTTGAAAAGAACTCAAATAAATAACTTAATCATAAAATTAAAATGATTGTTAACTTAGCGCATATGGATATATGACAAAGATGTAAACATTATTAGGGCATATTATAGAATTTGGTGACAGAATTAACTGTCACCTATAAATAGAAAATACACAAAATATAGGATGAAATCAGAAATCCTCATCCTGACTTTTATTATCCATTATTGAAACAATGTTATATCGCTCAATACTTTTTACCGATACATCAATTACTTCTGATAGCAAATCATTCAATTTATTTCCGTCATCATTTCTTAATGTAAAAGTTGTCAATAACATTGGAATATTAACACCCGCTATGACTTCTAATCGAGGATATTTAGAAACCAAATTAACCAACGTATTAAACGGTGTCCCTCCTTTTAAATCAACAAAACATAAAACATTAGAGCTTTCACGGGTTAACTTTTCTAACTTCTGCTCAATCTGCTGTTGAAAATCATCTAAAGATTGCCCCATTAGAAAAGGCACTGCTTCACATTGAGTTTGTTTACCGCAAATCATTTCAGCTGTTTCAATCATGCTATTAGCTGTAGATCCATGAGTGCTTACTAATACTGCAATCATTGATATTGCACCCCTTAATAATCCAAACAACGATAATAACGACGAATTGTCATTGGATGACGATTTAAATGCTCAACATATGCATCAATACGATTATTAATAGCTCGAAAAACAAATGGAGAAAGATTGCCGCGATATTTTTCTGATATACCCGGCAATTCGTAGTCTTTAGTATCAATAATGGTGTAATTCCCACAAATTTGAGGTAAAAACCTTGCAACCCTTTCACTTAATGGGCGCTGAGTATCTTCACCAACATAAACAGTAACTGCGGTATCACGATCGATAACTTCTAAAGTACCATGGAAAAATTCGGCTGATTCAATGGATTTTGAGCGTAACCAATGTTGTTCTTCCCAATAACACATTGCATGTGAATAAGTCGCCCCCCATTGATTTCCTGCTCCCACAAAATAATGCATCGCATCATTATGATGTTTTTCAGCAACTTCTTGTCCAAATTTATCAGCTTTTTTGGCTATAGCGACGATATTTTTTGCAAAATGTTGATCCATTTGTTGATAAAATTCATCATAATCAGAAAATTCATCAGCTAAAAACATTAAACGATCAGCAGCCATAAAGAATTTTAATTGCTCATTCATTGGGTAAGAGATAACATGATCAGCCATTTTACCTAATGGGGAGTCAGCTTTATCCAAAAAAGCTAAAACCGTAGCGCCAACTTCTTTTTGAATCTTATCGATAGCTTGAACTACCTCTTGGGTTGAGCCTGTAACAGATGAAATAATAATCAATGTATCTTTAGTAATTCTTCTATTACCTGTTACTAAGTATTCCGCTGCATGTTGAATAAAAGTTTCAATAGCTGATTTTTCTTTCATGTGTACAACTGCTTGCATTGAAGATGCATAAGTACCACCAATACCCAACCAACAGACATTGCTATAACCACGTTTGTGGATTTGATCGATAAATTGATTGATTTTTGGACGCAAAGCTAATGCGCCATTCATGCTGTCTAGTTCTTTTTGTTCATCAAATTTTCTCATTTTATAATCCTCTTAATTTTAGATTTAGTTATTTGGTCAAATTCCGGGTATGTTGATTTTTCAAGATTGTGTCCTTTTAATTGTGATACTTGATAACTTAACAAGTGAATAGGTATTGTCATAAATAACGAAGTTAACAATTCATCACATTCAATATTTAGGCATAAATCCCCCGCTTTGAAGCGACTGGTAGTGTTTGCATAAATGGTTGAAATATTGGAGACATATTGCTTTAAAAATTCTTTTAAAGATTCCGCCCGTTGTGTTAGTCGCCCATGAGGTTCAATAAAAATAATACAATCATCCGTATGTAGACCTAGGTATGGACCATGCATATACTCTTCTAGTTCTTTACCAAAAGCAGTATTTCGTACTGTTTCTGTGAATTTGGTCTCTCCTTCTCTGGCTACACCATAAGTTGCACCATAACCAATCAAGATCACTCTTTTGGAATGATAAAAAAGATCTTGATTTTGATTTACCCAAGCCTGTGATTGTTTAATGATTTGTGGTAGTGACTGAGTTATTTTTTGTATCTGATTAAAATATAATTCAAATTGCTCTTGATTTATTTCCCCTATTTTTTGACCAATAGTTAACGTGATTAATATTAAATCGAGAATCGTTACACTATAACCAGCACTTACATAAGGCATTTCTTCAACAGGCATTCCCATAGATAACACATGGTTGCTTACCTGATATAATGGGCTTTGTGAATTACTGGTAAGTGTGTAAATAGTTTGATTATTATGAACAAATTGTTCAACCAAGTGAATAGTTGAGTAGCTTTCTCCCCCTTGTGAAATAGCAAGATATAAGGTATTAAGATCACCATAGTGTAAGTAATTGGCTGCCATTGATGGATCTTCAATATAGACAGGTACCTTTAATAATTTGCTCATTAAAGGTCTTGCACCATAAGCGGCATTAGCACTTGAACCTGTTGCAAATATAACAATTGCGTTAAGTTGTTTAACTTTACTTAAATCAATGGTATTGCCAAATAATGTTTGATGGTTATTTAAAATATTTTGATAATATTCAGGTTCTAATGCGACATAATCTGCGATACTTTTCATTTTTTCTCCTTACTAGCCTAATAATCCACTCCAAGCACCAAAAATACCAATAGCAGCAATTAATAAGAGAATCCAGTGGGCTTTAATCCCTTTTTTGACTAACACAAAGATAAATAGTGTAAAAAGTAAAGGTAAGATTTGTGGCATAACACCATCAAAAATATCTTGTAAAGATGAAGCGTTTGTGCCCGAACCTAATTTTAATGGCATATTTAATGTCACCATGGTGGCAACCATAGCCCCAACCACACAAAGTCCCAAAACTGATGCGCCATAGGATAATTTATCCATTAGTCCAGTCTTTTGAACCTTTTCAATAAACGATGCCCCAATGTTATATCCGATTAATAAACCAAAATAACGTACTAACATTGCAGGAATATTAAAAATTAATAAAAATAAAAGAGGACCTAAAATATTACCTTCAAGTGCTAAAGAAGTACCTATTCCGGTCGCTATAACACGTAGTGTTCCCCAGAAAAATGAATCACCTAAACCACTTAATGGTCCCATTAACGCTATTTTGACGTCATTAACAGAGCTTTTATCAAAATTACTATCTGTCGCATTTTGTTCTTCCATAGCAATAGAAATTCCTAGAGGAAAAGTGATTAACCATGGTGTAATATTGTAGAATTCTAAATGCCGTTGATAAGCATCAGTTAATTCTTCTTTGTTATTGCTGTAAATTTTATCTAAAGCAGGACGCATAGCATAGGAATAACCTAAGTTCATTTGTCGTTCATAATTCCATGACCACTCAGCAGTAAAAGATCGCCAGAACGTCCTTGTTAATTCTTTATTGGTTATTAATTTAGAATTCTTCATTTTCATAATTGATCTCCTGTATACCTAAAGTGTCGCCAGTATTATTATTTAACCTTTGATTACCATCCTCTATTACGTCTTTTTTTCCATTAAATGCGGAATAACCTGTCAAAATTAGAGCAATACACGCACCGAAGATGGCCACTCCAGTAACAGGCACTTTCATATAAACAGCCAAAGTAAAACCAAGAACAAAGAATGTTACATTGGTTTTTTTTATCATTATTTTCATTAACATAGCAAAACCAAACGCAGGTAATAATCCTGTTGCTATACCTAAACCATCTATAATAAATTTAGGAATCATTTCTAATAAGTCATTGATAGCAGAACTGCCAAATAGATAAGATAATCCTACAACTAAACCAATTGGAAGATTAACAGAAAAAAATCCACCTAATAGATTCATTCGATCCATACCTTTACCATTACCTTCACATGCGTATTGATCGGCTTTATGAACAAAATAAGGAAGGATAAAAAGAAAGCATAAGTTTTTAACTAATAAAACAAATGAAGCAATCGGAATACCTAGCGTTAAAGCTATTTCCGTACTTTTACCTGCACCTATTGCAAAGGCGGTACCTAAAATACTCCCAGAGATAATTTCAGGGGGAATAGATGCCCCAATAGAAAACGATCCAACAAAAGCTAATTCTAATGTTGCCCCAATAATAATGCCTTGTGTGATGTCCCCCATGACTAAACCAGCCAAGGTACAAGTCACTAACGGTCTTGATAACATTGATGAACCTAAAAAATATTCACCGTTTGCTAACATCGCAATCAAAGCTAAAAAAATGGCTGTTAATTCGATACTCATTTTATGTACCCTCTAAACTATTTTTCAAATTTTTGCTTTAATTCATTTGGAACTTGTTGAATGTAGACATCAACTCCATCTTGTTGTAATCCTGTCAATAAATCTGCTTCTAGATCGGTTAGATTAATAGTTTTAGAATAATTTTTGGTTCCTTCTCGAGGTTTAGTTCCACCTAAATTGAGGCTTACTATTTTATCTTGAGTGTTTCGTATTAGTTTTTCAGCGTCAGCAACAGATTCAACAACAATTAGCATTTGATATTTGTCGGTTATACCTGAATTAATAGCGTCAATGCTGTCATCTATTGATTTCATCACTAATTTCGCATCTTCAGGCTTAGCTAAACGAATAGCAGACTTACGTAATTCATCACTTGCAACAATATCGTTAGCAACTAAAATAGTATTTGCTCCAACATTTTTGAACCATGAAACAACAACCTGACCATGCAATAAGCGATGATCAACACGTAATAATTTAATCATTGGTGTACCTCCTAGGTGAAATCGACCACATATTTAGTATTGCAGGCAAACTTATATTCAATGGCAATCGGTTCGCTATTAATATCAAAATAATGGTTAGAAATTTTAAATAATGGATCATTTATTTTGCACTGTAACTGTTTGGCTAATTCAGCATTGGCTGCAGTTAACTGCAAATCTTGTTCTAATTTATCTACTTTTTTCTTTCCTGAATTAGTAATTTCGAGCGGCGATAAAACTTTTATTATGGAAACTTGAAAGTCTGGGAAATAGCTAAGAGGCAATAAAAAAATTTCTTTCACTACATTTTTTTCAGAGACCTCTAAAAAGCTAATGTAATACATGAGTTCAGTAGGCTTTATTTTTAATAATTGACTATAATAGTTTCCTGCTTGCCTTAGGTAAGATTCTTTAATAACTTTCTTATGGTTTCCATAAATATGAGGTTTAATAATGCCTGTCATTTTTAGAATCGTTTTAGTGGAAAGAGTTGGTGCAACGAATAAACCAACACCTTTTTTCCTAACAACTAAATTTTTATCAACTAATATATCAATTGCTTTCCGAATAGTTGTTCTACTTACATCATAATCTTTTTGTAATTTCCCTTCTGGGGGTAATTCTGAACCTACGCCATATTGCCCTGCTTTAATTTGCTCCATTAAATGAGCTGCTATTTTTACAAATAAACTCATTTATATTTTTCCCCGTAATCAAAAATATTTTTAGCAGACAAATGATATCTAAATTTATTTCCTACTAAATATTGAACGGTATGTTCAAAAGGCTGAAAATTAATATCAAAACTGTAACTTGACACCTTATAAATCGGTGTACCTTCAATCAATTGTAAATACGTTGCTTTATCCTTGGTTACTACTTCATAAGTAATCTCTTCACGCCCATGGCTTGGAACAAGGTGGTAGTGATCTTTCAAAAACTGATAAAGAGAAACATTATTTAAATCCATTTGATCTAGTTTTTTGAACTTTTGGGATGATAAGTAGGTAATTTCATATGATAGTGGAATTTCACCTAATACACGCTGTCTTATAATTCTAGTTAATTGTTCATTTGAACCAAAAAATATTCTTAGTTCAGCGGGCATTGTAATGATTTTATTAGAAATGACTTTTATTTTGATTTGAGCATTATCAGCTTGTTTAACTTCTTCACTTAATGAAGACATTTTTAACATATTTATTTCAAAAGCTTTACTACATTCTAAATTTTTCCCATTATTGAATAAATAGCCTTCTAGCATTAAGCTATGTAATGCTTTTTTTACTGTTGTTCGACTAACATTAAAGTGTTCAGCAAGCCCTCTTTCTGTTGGTATTTTCTTAATAACAGACGGATTTGCTTTAATTTGTTCTTCAACATAAGTTTTAGAGGCAACATCACGATATTCCAAAGGCACTTCCCCCATTTTTTGGATTCATTTATCCAAAATGTGTATTTAAATCTACACAACAATCTGTGAAAAAGAAATAAAAAAATACATGTTACTAATTTTTAGTGCCAATATTGTTGCCTTGATCACAATTTTCAGTATCAATACACAAAATCATTAAGGTAAAAATAAAAAATGGTAGAAATACATAGTAACTTGAGATGGAATTTATAATATGAAGAGAATAAACAATATTTTGAATTATTTGTTAGAATATCAGCAATAAATCGATCATTTAGAAGACAATAAAACCCTACTAAAATAAATAGGCTTTTAATTTAAAATTGGTCGGCGAGAGAGGATTCGAACCTCCGACCCACTGGTCCCAAACCAGTTGCGCTACCAAGCTGCGCTACTCGCCGTTAGATGGGTGCTCTATTAAATGGGGTGGCTAATGGGATTCGAACCCACGACAACTGGAATCACAATCCAGGGCTCTACCAACTGAGCTATAGCCACCATAGAAGCAGGACAAAATATTACGCATAAAAAATAATATTGTCCAGTATAATTTTAAAAAAACACATCAATTGATTATATAAAAAGCGTTAGAAGTATAAAATTTGACAACCTTAAATGCTTCTAACATGATTGGATATTCATAAATATTAGTTTCATAATACTTGTTGTTTCACTTTTTATCTCCATATTATATTTATAAAATAATATTCGTTGATAAAATATTACATATGTTATTACGAATGTTATTTTGTATAACTTAGTTAAGAATTGAATGATATGATCTCCTAATAATCATTCAATTTCACTTATATTTTATTTTTAGTTTAAAATTTATACTGAAATGTATAGTTAATATGAACTTTTTTACGTAATTTGATAGTAAATTAAATAATCAGGAATAGCTTAAAATATGTAATATTTTAGTAAAACTACCTGACTTTTTTTTTATTATTGCAATAATGTAACTACCTAAAATTAGATAATAATGGCGATATATGATAAATATTTTATTAATTGATGATGATATTGAATTATCACAGATGCTTAGTGAATATTTGACTAATGAAGGCTTTAATATCAAAAGCGTTTATTTGGGTAAAAATGGCATCGATGAAGCATTGTCGGGTAAATATCGTGCAGCAATCTTAGATGTGATGCTACCAGATATTAATGGTATTGATGTATTAAAAAGTATCCGTCAACAATGTAATATGCCTGTTATAATGCTAACAGCCAAAGGCGATAATATTGATCGCGTCTTGGGATTAGAATTAGGTGCTGATGATTATATTCCTAAGCCATGTTATCCGCGTGAACTATTGGCAAGATTACGTGCTGTTTTACGACGATTTGACGAACGTTCAGTTGAAATGGTTGATGATAAAAAATACCATTTTAACGGCTTGACGCTGGATCTACCACAGCGATTATGTACTTGGAATGGACAAGTTATTGACTTAACATCCACTGAGTTTAATTTGTTAGTTCTATTGGTAAAACATAACGAACGTGTAGTAACAAAAGAAGAATTATCCGAAATTGGTCTTGGACGAGCACGAGAACTTTACGATCGTAGTGTAGACGTACATATCAGTAACATTCGTCAAAAATTACATCAAGTTGCACAAAATGATGTGACAATTGAAACGATTAGGGCTGTCGGTTACCGTATTCGTTAATGATCCAATAGGCTTGAAATGAATCATCGATTATTTTGGAAAATACTCATTATATTTGGGGTCATCTTTTATCTTACCTTCCAATTAACTTGGATTGCGTTTTCAATTTATGTAGAAAATAAAACGCAAAGATTCCTCAATCATATGCCGACAAAAGTCGATATGATTGCTCAGTTATTACATGTGGCGGGTGAAGATGAGACGCTTAATTTTATAGCACATTTACCTGAACAAGAAAGGAGTTTATTGTCAATAAAATTAGTTTCCCCTATTAATGAGCAAGTCAATATTTTAACCGATGAATTAGAAACACCAACCTATGCCTATCAACGCATGGCCGTAGCACCAGACGGCACACTTTATTCTATTTCATTTAAAGAGGATAAAGATGACCATAACAAAAAAGCGTTGTTTAATATGCCAATGCCAATTGTGTTAATGGGGATATGTGTTGGGCTTGTTTTTAGCCTTTTTTTGGCGTGGAATTTAACCAGGCCAATGAGGCTATTAAGACAAGGTTTTTTCAGAGTATCTCAAGGCGACCTTTCAGTTAGATTATTCAATAAATTAAAACCTCGTCGCGATGAGTTAAGTGAGCTAGGTAAAGATTTCGATATGATGGTTGAACAACTTAATATCTTAATCTCTGATCGTCAATCGCTCCTTCATGATGTTTCTCATGAACTTAGAACGCCACTGGCCCGTTTACAGTTAGCAATTGGGCTTGCTCAACAAAATAAGCAGAATATTGATACAGCTTTGGCTAGAATAGAATTAGAATCACAACGATTAGATCAGTTAATTGGTGAGATTCTAAATTATTCTCGTGCTGAAATGAATAATCGTACTGATGAATATTTTGATTTAAAAGCCTTAATAAGTGTCGTTATCAACGATGCTAACTACGAGGCTAATCACCAATTAATTGATGTACATTTCACTTCATCATCAATTACTCATTCAATTGTTAAAGGCAATTCAGAACAGATACGCCGCGCAGTTGAAAATATTATACGAAATGCAATCCGCTTTTCAAAATCAGGACAAGCGGTAGAAGTTTCTTTAAAAGAAACAGGCAAGTATTTACAAATTGAAGTTAAAGATCGTGGACCTGGTGTTGAAGCAAATAAATTATCCAGTATTTTTGAACCGTTTGTCCGAATTCAGTCACCTCAATTAGGTAAAGGCTATGGTTTAGGGTTAGCAATAGCCAGAAAAACCGTCATTATGCATAACGGTACTATCCAAGCAACAAATCGGGATGGCGGTGGGCTTATTGTAACAATTTGCTTGCCTTATTGGAGAAATCTTTAACTCTACTGTTAATAACAGTCGGCATTAACGGTCAATACATACTCTTTCACAAGGCTTTCTAGTTTAATTTTATCGTGACCAGTGAAGTTTAAGATCCTCATGATTGCATCTGGATCACGCTCTAATATAGATTTATATTGCGCAATATATTGACTAGAAATAGGCTGGTATGACCAGTGCCATTCTTCAAGTTGATATCCGCCGCTTCTTCCGCTATTAAATGCTTGGCAAAATCCATATTTGGGTAGATTCGCTTGAAGCCATTTATAAAGAATAATACCTTTTGGGTCATTTCTAAAATATTCCGAAGAAACACTAGTAATATCGACATCAGTTCCCCAGTGATGACGGGAAGTACCTGGCATTGATGAATATTTTAAAATTTCTTCCGCAATTTTTTGAGGATCATTAAATTTAGCAGACAATGCATCCCATTTCCGTTGCCAAATTCCACTTTGGTAAGTGTAGTTACGTGTTGCACTTACCACAATAAAAGGGATATTTGGATACTCTTTTTTAAAGTCTTTAAATGCTTTTACTAGCTGCTCTGCTGCTTCTTTTTGTAGATACATTCCCTTTTTATTAACAGGCAACTCAGTTGAGTCTAATGTAATAAAATCCTTGTCCTTTTTTTCATCAAATTGTCCTGTTAGTTTATTTAATGATATTGTTTGCGCCATAGTAGCAGTCGAACATAAAAGTAACGTTAATGATTGAATTAAACAAAGAATGGTTTTTAATTTTGTTGATTTACCTTTCATTTTAAATATTACATCTATTCTTTAATAGCAAGATAAGGTGAAAAACAGTATAATCTTTTTTCTAAAAATTGAAATAGCCATAATGTGTAAAAACGAGGCCTTATGTCAACACCATGTACACCCACTATGTCTGCAAGTTGTTCAGACTCTCCAAACGCAATGAATTTAACTACAATGAATCCAAGTAACGAAAAAATAAATTTACTCAATTTCACACGCCAACAATTAAGAGAGTTCTTCGTTTCACTCGGCGAAAAACCATTTAGAGCTGATCAGGTGATGAAATGGATCTATCATTTTGGGATAGATGATTTCGATCAAATGACCGATATCAATAAGAAACTACGAGAGCAATTAAAAACTTTAGCTGAAATTAAAGCTCCGAAGATTGCCATAGAACAACGTTCGTCTGACGGTACAATAAAATGGGCTCTTGATGTGGGTAACAACCAATTGATTGAGTCTGTTTATATACCTGAGCGAGATCGTGCTACATTATGTGTTTCTTCTCAGGTTGGTTGTGCCTTGGAGTGTAAATTTTGCTCAACTGCTCAACAAGGATTTAATCGTAATTTAACTGTTTCTGAAATTATTGGCCAAGTTTGGCGTGCATCAAATGCTATTGGGGTAACGGGTAAATTAGCTGATAGACCTATAACCAACGTAGTGATGATGGGAATGGGCGAACCACTACTTAATTTATCTAATGTCGCTCCCGCAATGGAAATTATGTTAGATGATTTTGGCTATGGTTTATCCAAAAGGAGGGTAACACTCTCCACTTCGGGCGTAGTTCCTGCCTTAGATAAGCTTGCCGGTATGATTGATGTTGCATTAGCCATTTCACTTCATGCTCCAAATGATAAGATTAGAAGTGAAATTATGCCAATAAATCAAAAATATAATATGGCAATGTTACGTGATTCTATTTTGCGTTATCTTTCTACTTCAAATGCTAATCATGGCAAGGTAACAATTGAATATGTGCTACTTAATCAAATTAACGACAGTGTTGAACATGCCCATGAACTTGCTACATTTTTAAAAAATGTGCCAAGTAAAATTAATTTGATTCCTTGGAATCCGTTTCCTGGTGCGCCTTATTCACGTTGCTCAAATACTCGTATTGACCGTTTTATGAAAACATTAATGGGATATGGATTTACTGTCATTGTCCGTAAAACACGTGGTGATGATATTGATGCCGCATGCGGCCAATTAGCTGGCGAAGTTGTTGACCGTACTAAAAGAACACTTTATAAAAAACAAAATATTGTCCAACAAATAGCATAAAAATAAACCTTTATAAAGAAAGGAAAGATAGATGAAAAAATTGTTAATGTTATTTAGCTATTTTTTGATAATAATGCTGTCTGGTTGTCAAATGAAAAGCAACGATGAATTTAACCCAGAAAAAGCAGCTTTAGCAAGAATGCGACTTGGGCTAGGTTATCTTGCTAAAGCAAATGAGTCAGAAGAGAATATTAAAGCAGCACATTATAATCTAAAATTAGCAGCGCAATACTCACCAGACAACCCTCAAGTCATGTTGGCGATGGCAATGTTTGATCAACATGTGGGTGAATATAACGAAGCCGAAATGATTTACAAACGTATTACGTTAATGCAGCCAGGTAATGGATTATATCATGTACATTATGGTTCTTTTTTATGTGGTCTGAATCGTTATCAAGAAGCAAAAGCACAGTTTGAACAAAGTATTGAGTTAGATCGCCATCGTTGGAAAGCTGATGCTTATGAGCAATATGGTTATTGTGCTATCCAAAATAATGATAAAAAAACAGCTGATTTAATGTTTAAACAACTTTTCCAGTATGACGGAAATAGACGAGATAATGTCAAAAAAGCAGCTGCAATTTATGAAAAAAAGGGGGATACTAAAATTGCAAATTATTTGTTTTCAGTAACAAAAGAATAAGTCACAAACAATTATTATTTAAACCGTTAATATCACTATAATTTTCAATAAAAGTATATGTCATGAGCTTTTGGGCTATTTTGTTATTAGCATTGGCAATGTCAACCGATGCCTTTGCAGTTGCTATTTGTCGAGGGATTTCCCTTAAATCAATACCATTCATTGACGCATTAAAAGTCGGTATTTTATTTGGTGTTGTTGAGGCTATTACACCTTTACTCGGTTGGTTAATTGGTTATATTGCACTGCAATATATCGAACAATGGGATCATTGGGTTGTTTTTGGCGTCATGTTATTTTTAGGACTTAACATGATCTATAATAGTTTCAAACAGACTGATGATAATTGTCAAGAAAATGAAGTTGCATCATCAAAAAAATCTTTTTTGATGTTAGTTTTTACTGCTATATCAACCAGCATAGATGCATTTGCTGTTGGTGTTGGATTGGCACTCGCTAGTGTCAATATCTGTTTTGCTGCAACAATGATTGGGATTGCAACCTGTTTAATGGTCACCTTCGGATTATTATTGGGCAATAAAATGGGATGTTTAATTGGTAAGCGAGCTGAATTCTTAGGGGGGCTAGTGCTTATCATGATTGGAACAATAACACTTTATCAACATCTATCTAATTAGCCCTTCTCTGGTTTTTATCTTGCCGAACTTCTTATTTTAAAGAGGATTCTTATAGCGTTATCATATGCCCTTAAAGTAAACCCATGGTAATGTAGAATAAAACTGTTACCTTTGCTGATAACAGTTTGTGGAAAACATCTCTATTTTACATCTTTTTAAATTTTACAAAATGTCATATCAAAACTACGAGTCTGCTGATTATAAACTGCTTGGAATACACCTTTATCATTAGGATTTTGTAAAATATGATTTACGATAAATGGCCTAATATTAGTTTTAATATAACCAGGCAATCCCCGAGCACCACGAATTAAATCGTAATGATCATGACAAAATGCACTTATACAAGAATCTGATATCTCTACAGTAAAACCACGAGGCTGATATGCTTGATTTAGCTTATCTATTTCGCGTCGAATAATCTGCTCAATAACCTCCATAGGAAGACGTTTAAAATGGAGAATATTTTCACGTCCATTAAATCGATTAAGCAGTTCAGAACGATAAGTATTATTAAGTTCATTTGTCGCTAATTCGCGTGCAGCTTCATCTGAAAGGTTGGGATCTAAGTAGTAAGGTTGTCCAATATTTGAAGTCATAATAATCATAATATCAGAAAAATCTACTGTTCTACCAACATTATCAGTTAACCGCCCATCCGATAAGATCTGTAAAAAGATATTAAATACATCAGGATGTGCCTTTTCGATTTCATCAAATAGATAGATACCAATAGGTTTTGATCTAACTGAGTTAGTTAAGATACCACCAGCTTCAAATCCTTCATATCCAGGGGGAGCCCCAATCAATTTAGCAACTGCATGTTTTTCCATGTATTCAGACATATCAAAACGAACTAATGACTTTTCATCACCATAGACATATTTAGCTAACGCTTTAGCCATTTCAGTTTTACCCACTCCTGATGGTCCTAAAAATAGGTAAGACATTGCAGGGCCGGGTTCTTCTAAAGCATCAACCTTAGCAACTTTTACTGAATTAGCTACATGTTTGACAATACTATCCTGACCAAAAATTCTTGATAATAAATTTGCCTCCAAATTAATCAAGTTTTCAACTTCATTTTCATCCAGTTTGTTTGCAGGTATTCCCGAAACTTTACTAAACTCAATGATTACTTCTTGGCGATTAAGTCGCAAGTCTTTATTGGCTAGCATGACCAATTTCTGGTGTCGTTCGTTATTTTGAGCAATTTCGGTATCAATTTGTCGAATCTTTTCTTTCAATTTAGCTACTGAAGGAGAATCAAATCCGCCAGCCGTAAACTGAGCAAACGTTTTTACAGTAGTCGGCTGTGAATTATTGTTGTTATCCTCTTCTTCTTGCAGCTGAGTGATTTCATCTTGCAATTGAAAGCGTAATGTTTCAGCATCACGTTGATATTGATAAGTTTTATTAATTTCTGACTTCAGTTCATGCCAATCTTTCTGCCATTGTTCAAGTTGTTGTTGCAAATCTTGCCGTTCTGTTTCATTGTTACTTTTTGCAATTTTATCCATTAATTCAACAATTTTAGGATGCTGTTTATGCGTAAGTTGTCGGTAACTAGCCAGTGCGCGATCAAGTAACGAAATCGCTCTTTGAGGTTGTGCTCCACCTAAGCCTAAACTATCGCGATATTTACTAGTTAAATGTATCGCTTCATCAATAGCACCTTCATTAATTTGAATTTTATGATGATCAGAAAGATCTTTTGCAACCACCGAAACAATATTTTTCAAATCATCACCAACCGGCTCTTTAACATCGTAAAGCGTGTAAAGTTCTGGCATTTTCGTACTAGCTTTTAATACACTACTCAGTTTATCGTCTCGTACCTCCAAAATAACTTGAAAATTATTTGATTTATCGGCGTTATTTAACGCATTAATAAAATGAGCATTACCAGTATTATGTGCCCCCTCTAAAAAATTAGCTGTATCGGTAATAATTAACACAGATTCAGGCGTTTGCATTAACTTTTTTAAGATACTTTGAAATTCATTATTAATCTTAGCACTATCACCGCTCGAAAAGAGCGCATCGCAATTCAACCAAAATAATTTTTTTACAATCAAATCAAATGGTGTATCTGGACTATTTTTAATAGCCTGTAAACCAAGAGTAAGCATTGAAACACCTACCCCTGCTGGTCCTGTTAATAAAAGTGAATTTGATGATTTTCGAATTAGAATAGATGATATTCGTTCTAAATCATGTTCCCTACCTACTAAGGTAAAATTAGGATATTGCGCTAAATATTCACGCCCTCTAACTAACAACATTATGCGTTCCTTTATTACAGTTTAAAGGGTGACGTTGTGCCACTAGTGCTTTCTTTTTTAGTTTCAGATTTTTCTGATAAAACATCTCCTGTCACCGCAATAAACTCTCTCGTATCACTTTGAACGTCTTTAGACATTTTTTCAATTTCTTCTAAATTCGCACGCATTGTTTCTAGTGCTGAACGAGTGATTTCAGTCGCTTCTTTTTGGGTATCACCAAATTCTGCTAGGTTTTGTAGCATAGCCTCTAAATCGTTATTAATTTCATCACGCCCAGTTGCAATTCGAATTGCTTCATTTTTTGCAATATCATTTGTAACTCGAGTCATTTCGGCTAAAGTATTACCTGCCATTGATTGTGCCTCATTAATCGCTGCTGAGTTAACAGCAGTTACCACAACACTAAGTTGTGAGGCCACCGATGCAATACCTCGTGAATGCATTGCTCTTGCACTTTCAACTTGTTTTTTCGTTGCTGCTTGCATATTGCGAATTTTGATGGCTTCTGTTGTTAATTCGCCATAGGTCTGCATGGTATCAACCGTGGCAGTTGACACAGTGTCGATATGTTCATCTAAATTGCGTCTAGCCTCATCAAGCTTCATTGACTCTAACAGATTATCACCAACATCTTTATTTTCAAGCTCTTGTCTACGTTCCCTATGTACTTTTTCAACTTTTTTAGTGGCTTCGTTCATAATGGCATAAATTTGTATCATATTGCCATTATTGTCACTAAGCCCTTCAATTTGTTTAACCATTTTTTCCAGATGATTACGAATTGCACCAAAACGTTCTTTGCCTTGATTAACAAATTTTAACGCTGATTCAACCATATCTGCTTGGCGCAATGTATGCTGTTCTGAAGTTAAATTCAGCAACTCTTTTAATTTTTCAACATCCAGTGATTCCGTACGTTGCTCATGGCGTTGTGTAATTTCTGTTTGGATATCATTTAACACTTTATTCTTATTTTGGATTTGTTCTCTTAACTGAGTGATTTTTTCTTCATTAAGATCAATTTTTTCTTTTGATAAAGCCTTAATTTTCCCAAAACCAAAGAATGTTTTATCTTGCTGCAATAAAACTATTTCTTTTTGTAGTCCTGATATTTGTTTTTCTATATTTGTAATTTCGCCTTGCACATTGGTTTTTTGCGCAGCCTTTTCTTCATCCCACTCTTGATCGGCTTTGATTTGAGCTAAAGCATTTCGAGTTTCACCATTTTGGCGTAAGTTATACAGTGCATCAGTAAGCTCGGTAAGGGGTTTTATTTTTTCAATAAAGTCATTAAGATCATTATTAAAATCCGCATAAACTCTTTGTAACTCAGCAAATACTTCGGTATCGGTCATCTCGATACGTTGCTTAGACATCTCTTCTGAAATGGATTGCAAATATTCTTTAAATGTATCAAATTCTTGAATTTTGGCTCGATCAGCCTCTTTATTATCAGTAAATTCTAAAATGTGAGTGACTTCTTCTACTTTTTGTTCAAGAGAAAGACTATCTGAAAAAATAACTTTAAAAAAAGTATTTTCTTTAATTTTATCAAGCGGATTTTCTACTTTAACTGCTTTTTGTCGCTGTCTAACCGAATAATCACTCTGTTCAGTAGTGGCCACTTTTTTTCTTGAAGATACATTCATTATTTCTTTCCTTATTATATTATTTGTTTCTATATTTACTGATTATTTACCGACTTTAAATCCTATTTCAAATAAAAAAGATAAATCGTGAAATACAAATTTATTCTTAAAAAGATAAGTTTCATCTTTTCATGATGTTATTATCTATTCAACATTTTATTTTGACAAGTGAAAACAGTTATTAATGCTAGAAAAGAAAAGAATTTATAAAAAAAACCACTCGCATAACCGAGTGGTTTATATTGAAATGTATCTGTTGTACTGACGCGGAAATTACATCATTCCACCCATACCGCCCATGCCACCCATACCACCAGCGGCACCTAAATCAGCTTTATCATCTTTAGGTAAATCAGTTACCATACATTCAGTTGTAATCATAAGGCCTGCAACTGATGCAGCATATTGTAATGCACTACGAGTAACTTTAGTCGGATCTAAAATACCCATTGCAATCATATCGCCATATTCTTCTGTAGCAGCATTATAACCATAGTTACCTTTACCACCTTTAACAGCGTTAACAACAACTGATGCTTCTTCACCACAGTTAGTTACGATTTGACGTAATGGTGCTTCCATTGCACGTAATGCAACTTTAATACCTACGTTTTGATCTTCGTTAGCACCTTTAAGGTCTAAAATTGCTGATGCTGCACGAACCAAAGCAACACCACCACCAGCAACCACACCTTCTTCAACAGCAGCACGAGTTGCATGTAAAGCATCTTCTACGCGTGCTTTTTTCTCTTTCATTTCAACTTCAGTGGCAGCACCGACTTTAATTACAGCAACACCGCCAGCAAGTTTTGCAACGCGTTCTTGAAGTTTTTCTTTATCATAGTCAGAAGTTGACTCTTCGATTTGTTTACGAATTTGTTCAACACGAGCATTGATTAATGACTCTTCACCCACACCATCAATAATAGTGGTGTTGTCTTTATTGATAACAACACGTTTTGCTTGACCTAAATCTTCAAGTGTTGCTTTTTCAAGTTCTAAACCGATTTCTTCTGAAATAACAGTACCAGCAGTTAAAATTGCAATATCTTGTAACATTGCTTTACGACGATCACCAAAACCAGGCGCTTTCACCGCAGCAACTTTAACAATACCACGCATAGTGTTAACCACTAACGTTGCAAGTGCTTCACCTTCAACATCTTCAGCAATAATTAATAGTGATTTACCTGCTTTAGCAACGGCTTCTAGCACTGGTAATAATTCGCGGATATTAGATACTTTTTTATCGGCTAATAAAATATATGGATTGTCTAATTCTACTGTTGCTGTTTCTGGTTTGTTAATGAAATATGGAGATAAGTAACCTCGATCAAACTGCATACCTTCAACAACATCAAGTTCATCTTGTAAACCTGTACCATCTTCAACAGTGATAACACCTTCTTTACCAACTTTCTCCATTGCTTGAGCAATCAAAGTACCAACAGTTTCATCAGAGTTAGCTGAAATAGTACCTACTTGGGCAATCGCTTTAGAATCAGCACAAGGAGAGGATAATTTTTTAAGCTCTTCAACAGCAGCAACAACCGCTTTATCAATACCACGTTTTAAATCCATTGGGTTCATACCAGCAGCAACCGCTTTCAAACCTTCGTTAACAATTGCTTGAGCAAGCACAGTCGCAGTAGTTGTACCGTCACCCGCTGCATCATTTGCTTTAGATGCAACTTCTTTAACCATTTGTGCACCCATATTTTCGAATTTATCTTCTAATTCGATTTCACGCGCAACAGAAACACCGTCTTTAGTAATAGTTGGTGCACCAAATGATTTATCTAATACTACATTACGTCCTTTTGGACCTAAAGTTACTTTAACTGCATCAGCTAATACATTAACGCCTTTAAGCATTTTAACGCGAGCGTCATTACCAAATTTTACATCTTTAGCTGCCATTTTCGTCTTTCTCCTAAATTCTGTATATAAGTTAAACTAGTTACTAATTATGCTTGAACAATGGCTAGAATATCGCTTTCTGATAAGATAAGCACTTCTTCATTATCGATTTTTTCTGTTTTAACGCCATACCCTTCATTAAAAATTACGATATCGCCAACTTTAACATCTAACGGCTGAACTTGGCCATTTTCTAAAATGCGACCATTACCCACAGCTAAAACCTCACCACGTGTTGATTTACCTGCTGCTGAACCAGTTAACACAATACCACCAGCTGATTTTGATTCTACTTCTTTGCGTTTAATGATCACACGATCATGCAATGGACGAATTTTCATTAGTTATCTCCTAGCACTAATTTTCAAATAGATAATTATTAAAAATAAATCATAAAATTACGATTTTATAATATTGTTCACTTTACATGGGGATTATTTCAAACTCTTCAAGAGGATAAAATAAAAAATTTTTTAATTGACTATTTATTCATCATCCTTATATTTAAACTCACCCTCAATAATATCATTATTTTGGTAAAGTGTTTGTGACGATACAAATCTCGATTTAATCGGCATTTTTCGCACAATAAACTTCACAATATGCTCTTGAACGTTAGGTATTAAAAGAACAGTTCCTAAAATATCGGTCAAAAAACCCGGAATAAACAATAAAAAACCAGCGAAAAGCAAGGCAACACTTTTAATGATTTCATCTTTAGGACTTTGTTTATTTGCTATTTTTTGTTGCATAATACTAAGATTTTTCAAACCTTGAGTCTTGACTAATGAAAAACCAAGAATAGACGTTGCAATAATACAAATTAAAGCGAGGAAAACCCCAATTGTATTTGCAACTGCAATGAAAAAACTAACCTCACAATAAACGTAAATAAAAAAAATAATAAAACCAATAAATCGCATATAACAATTCCTATAAGCATAAAGACATATTATTAGAAACTAGCTATTAATATGAAGGTGATTAGCTATTTTTCAATCAAACAATATATTTTTTTTAAAATATATTACAAAAAGGATTGACTGATAATCACGAATCGTGTTTAATGTGCATCCATTGTTGCCCGGATAGCTCAGTCGGTAGAGCAGGGGATTGAAAATCCCCGTGTCCGTGGTTCGATTCCGCGTCCGGGCACCAATCACCAAATTCTAAGACCTGCTTCTAGCAGGTTTTTTTATACCTAAAGCCTTTTCAGATAAGCCTTTCACCTTGTTTCACTACTCAACCGAATTCAACTGGAATTACCCCAAATCAAGAGGAAAATCGGATACAAACCCGGATACATTTGGTTCGATAATGGCGTGTATCCATAAAATAGCTTTAAAGCCTTTGTTTGCAAGGGTTATGGAAGAATGCTTGCATTTAATTTATGCTGTAGAAATTACTTGCGTTGTTTACTGTAATTTGAAAAACTAGAAGATATTTATTTGTCGGCATTGATGATTTTTCATGCTAGCTCTATGCAGACATTTACCCTGATAAATCCCAATTTAGCTCGGTGTAACTATCCCCTAAAATAGTACAGCAAAAAAGTAGAAAATTCTCTATGATAAAAGTAAAAGGGGATTTAAATATGAAAAAAATGACTGAACATCAAATCGTCGCTATTTTAAAAGAAGCTGAAGCGGGTATTCCCGTTAAAGAACTGTACCGTAAATATGGCATGGGTAATTCAACTTTCTATAAATGGCGGGAAAAATACGGCGGCATGGAAACTTCGGACATCAAACGCTTAAAGGAGCTGGAAGCTGAAAACCGCAAGCTTAAGCAGATGTTTGCCGAACTGAGCTTAAAATCCCAGCTTCAGGAAGAAATTATAAAAAAGCTTTAGTGCCCACAAAGGCACGTAAAACGTGGGCACAGCAACTACAACAAAATCATTCAGTTACTATTGCTATGAGTTGTGCCATTGTTGGCTTAAGCCGTTGTGCTTACTATTATCAACCTAAGTTACAGGATGATTCGGTGATTATTTCGGTGTTGAATGCTATCACAGACCGGCATTTACGCTGGGGCTTTCCTAAATGCTTTAATCGTATCAGAAAGCTCGGCTATAAATGGAACCATAAACGAGTGTATCGGGTGTATTGTGAGTTGAAACTTAATATTAGGGCTAAACGTAAAAAACGTATCCCCCCACGAACACCAGAAAAGCTATTGGTTCCTAATAAACAAGGTGAATGCTGGTTAATGGATTTTATGAGTGATAGTATCCGTAATCAACGCGCTTTAGGACCTTCAATGTCATCCATGACTTTAATCGTGAGGCATTAGGTATTGATATTGCAGTAAGCTTACCGGCAGGGAGAGTTACTCGTTACTTAGATAAACTGGGCTAAATCACATGATATAGCCATTGATTATATAGAGCCCGGCAGCCCATATCAAAACGGGTATATTGAACGATTTAATCGCACAGAGGTATTAGATTTATATTTATTTAATAATCTGGAACAAGTAAGAAAGGTAACCGAAGAATGGCTAACCAGTTATAACACCGAAAGACCTCATGAAGCACTAAATAATATGACGCCTATTGAGTATAAAACACTAAAACAAGCAGCATGATTTTCTACTTGAATCTTGTACTAAGTTTGGGGTATTTACAAGAAATATTGACCCACAGGTAGAAAAAAAAGCAAAACAGTCTGAAATTGATCATTCATTCATTTATTCTATTTAACTTCGGTGATTAATATTTTTGATATGACGAGTATTTTAGTGATCTTGCAGCGAATCAATAGTAAAGTAGCCGTTTAGGGCTACTTTGTTGTTATTTTCACTAATGTTTGTAGACGATTCATGTTATCAATCCTTTTTTGTTTTGTGTATTCTAATTTGTCACAAATGTATTCAATTTTTTGACAAAAAATATCAGCGCTGACTTTTGGCATATATAATTTATTATCATCCTCGGGATCTCGGCTACTTGAATGCCATTGTTGTTCATCATCAAGAGGATGTTCTGGTCTAAAGTTACGAATATTAAAAATTTTATGTTCAATCTGTGTTATCCAGGCAGCCCCAACTTCGACTAAAGCTCCCCACGAAACTTTTGTATTATCACTAGTAACAAATATGACGTATATTTTTTGAGTGGAATAACTATCAACAAAAAACTGTCTTAAGTAACCGTATATACCACTATTACCAACATCACCCTCTGGGATACGAGAAATTTCATCATCACAATTAGTATAAATGATATCTTCAGGCGGTACATTATTGAATAACAACATCTCATAAACTATATCAGCTAAATCTTTATCTGGATATGTTTGACTGATTAAGATTTTCTTCTTTTGTGAGTCAATTTTGCTTTTTATTCCCATATCAGGGCTGTTAGTATTTATTTGCTCTGCAATAATTGATTTTATATTTTCCTCTTTAGCTTTATCTAAACCTAAAGATAATGATATTTTTGATGTGGCATTATTGGTTGTATTTTCTCTAAAAGTATCAACTGACTTTTTGAAATCTATTTCTAAATTTTTTTGTTTTTTAATATCTAATAATTTTTTCTTCTCCTTTCCTAATGTGACAAAATAGTCGCGTATTTTTAAAACATCAGGTAACAAGGTATTTCTAACAAATGCTAAAACAGCTTGATATCGAGGGTCGTCAGATTTATAACCCTGCCTATTACTTAATGCCATATCAGGAAGTTCAGTTCGTTCAAAAATATCAACATGAAGTTGACCTACAACATATACTTCAGGTAGTTTATTTTGTCCAACAAAAGGTAATATATTGAATTCTCCCATTTTTTTGTTGGAATATAATGAAATAAAATTATCTGGAAAATCGGTCATTTCGACTTTTCTACCTCTAGTTGTCATATAGGTACCGATCCATCCTTTTATTTCAAGAGAATAATCATTTTTATCTCCCTGTTTATCAGCCATTCTTATAGGTATTATTTTTGTTGGCTGAATTTTTAATAATTCATTTATTTGAGCATCATATGGCGTTGTAAAAAATTCATTAAGATATTCAAATTCATCCCCTAAAATTATAAGGGTAGATAATTCTTTGATCATTTCTTTATCAAATTTATCAATTATAATTTCTTCATTATCTCTTATTATATGAATTTTAAAGTCATTACTAACCAACGGGAAAATTTTTAATAAATTTCTTTTGATTGCATTCAAAGTTGAATGTAATTTGTATTGTGGATGTGTCATTACAACAGCTGTACCGTTACCCGATATTTTACAAAATGTAATGTCATTTTCATCCAATGGTGTTAATAAATTTCCTTGATTTATATTTCTAGATAATATAAATCCAGATTTTTCACCATTAGAAATAGTTTTTATAAATACATTTTCTGAAACAGAAAGAGCCGCAAGTTTACCTACACCTTTTCTGCCCATTTTATTTCTGTTCAATTTTGTAACAGAATCTTCAGCCGTAAGTCTGGATGTTCCTGCGACATTCAAATATTTAGCGATATCACCTTTTTCATAAGACATCCCAGTTCCATCATCTTCAACAGCGATATAATCTTTATCGGCAATTATGTATACATTATGCGCATCTGCATCATATGCATTTGCAATTAATTCAGCTAATATATAATAAATATTTGTATATAAGCTAGGTCCTAGTAATTCAAGTATTTTTGGGTCAATGTTCAATTTATATTCTTTTTCCATTTAGTCCAAATCCTCAATTAGTTTAAAATTTTTTATATGCTCTTCAAAAGATTTTCCTATTACATAACCCAAATCAACAGGAACGGCATTGCCTATCATTAAACCTAATTTTTTGAAAGAAAAATCCTCTTCTTTTTCAATAAACTTATAATCCTTAGGAAAGGATTGAAGTATAGCAGCTTCTCGAAGTGTAATTGATCTGTGTTGTTCAGGATGACCATATCGACCAGTGCCAAAATGTGTACATTGAGTTGTTATTGTCGACGATGGTTTATCCCATTCCATTCGCCCATAGACACTGGTATAGGTACTTCCAGAATCTTTTTTATGACATTCTAAACGTAATGATTCTGGCCAATCTTTCCAAGTTCCACCTGGCCTAGATGCTTTCATCCTTTTTAAATTAATATCACTTAATGCGCGAGCAAAATGTAACATGTCATTAGGATCTTTCTCTCCAGCATTTATTTTTGGTAAATCATAAATTACGTCTTTTACTGTTTTTCGAGAAATTTTTAACTCTTCTGGTGTTAATAATCGTATATCACCTAATTTAGATGCCAACAAAACAAGTCTTCTACGTCTTTGCGGTAAACCATATTTCTCAGCATTTACAACTTCATAAAATACATGGTAGCCTTCAGAAACTAATAGTTTTAAAAAATCTTGAAATATATCTTCTTTACTTAATTGAGGGACGTTTTCCATTGTTACTAAATCTGGTTTTACTTCTGATACCAATCTAGAAAAATGATTTAACAAAGGCCATTTATCTGATTTTTTTCGATCTTTGGTGAGGCTATAACTAAGTGATGAAAATGGCTGACATGGAGCACAACCTGCTAACAATTTTATTGTACCGGCATTGTATTGTTCAATTATTAGTGATTCAGGAATTTTACTTATATCGTAATGAATAAATTTTGCATTATTAATATTCTGCTCAAATGGGTATTTACATGCCTCTTCAAAATCAATACCAGCATTCACAGTTATACCTGCTTTCATTAAGCCGTATGACAATCCCCCAGCCCCGCAAAACAAATCAACTGCTTCTATTTTCATAATACAGACCTTAAATACAATAATAAATCAATAGGTTAATTTTTTTGATTTTATACTCAAATTAACTCTCTATTATAATATATAAATATATAAATATCATAATTTCAAAAGAAATCAACTTTGTCAGTCCTCAAATAAACTCGCGGTAAATGGCTTTTTGAAAAATACCTTGGTGGTGGTCGGCGAGTACGTAAGACTTTTGCGACCAAAGGCAAGACGTTGGCTAATGAAAATTATTTAGAAGAACAAGCTAATGATAAGCCGTGGTTAGGTGAAAAGATTTATCTCCGGAGAATTTCTGATTTAATTAATACTTGGTTTAATTATTAAGCACTGATAATGGTGAAAAGGTAAAAAGTATTTTAACTTTTATTTGTGAATGTGTTAATAATTCATTGATTGATAATTTTACCGCTAAAACATTTACCAATTATCGTAAAAAAAAGAATGTCCAGCGAATTCTTCCGGACAGAAAAAAGAAAGCAATTTCATTAAATAAAGAGTTAATCTATTTTAGAGCTGTTTTTAATGAATTAAGGCGCCTTGGCGAATGGGATAAGCCAAACCTGTACATACCCCCAACTTAGTACACAACTAACGTAGAAAACCATGCTGCTTGTTTTAATGTTTTATACTCACTGGCATTTATGCTATTTAATTATTTCTTTGATTTTTAAACACCACTTCACCTGTATATCAATTTGCTATACAATGCATATTCATACTAAATTAAAAAACGGCAATTAAAATGAGAACTGAAACCAAAGAATCGCCTATTAATATTAGAGCTAAGGCATCCCAAAAAGAATTGATTGATATTGCGGCTCATTTACTATCTAAATCACGCACTGATTTTATTTTAGAAGCGGCCTGCTCAAAGGCTGAAGATGTATTGCTTGATCAGCGTCTTTTTTTAATCGACGATGAACAGATAAATGCCTTCAATCATGCAATAGAAGCCTCTTTTGATAGTAATGAAAAAATACAAGCTTTATTGTCTCGGAAGTCACCATGGGAAAAATAGAAGCGCCGCACTTATTGAATGAACATCATGATTTTACATCATTTGATTGTGAAGAGTTGTCTTTGAATGAATGGTTGAAGAAAAAATCCTTAAAAAATCAAAAGAGTGGTGCTTCGCGTACATTTGTGATTTGTGACAATAACAAAGTAATCGGTTTTTATTGTTTATCAACTGGTAGTATCCAACATCGACAACTAACATTGAGTAGATTTAAGCGCAATATGCCCAATCCTATTCCGGTTATTATCTTAGGCCGTTTAGCTATTGATAAAAATTACAAAGCAAAAGGATTAGGTGCGGCATTATTAAAAGATGCTATATTACGCTCGAAAGAAGTCTCTAAACAAGTTGGATCTAGAGCACTATTGGTACATAGCTTAACAGATGAAGCCAATGCGTTTTATATTAAATTTGGATTTGTTGATTCAGGAATTCAGGAAAGAACAATGCTAATCTCTTTATGGTAATAAAATTGAGCTTAATTATACATTTTAAAAGTAGCTCAATTTAGGGATACAAATACGGGTATATTTTTCATCTAAATTTTTTAAATCCAGTAACCACAAGGCTTAAACCCGTATCCGAGCCCCAATCACCAAATTCTAAGACCTGCATTTAACTGTTTTTTTATGCCTAAAGCCTTTTCAGATAAGCTTTTCTTCTTGTTTTACTCCTCAACTGTGTTCAACTGAAATTAAGCTAAATCCAGTAATAAGTTAATTTTACATCATTAATTTAATGATTATTTTATTTACAATAATTATAATACATTCTATAAAAATCAATTATTAAGAAACAAACTCTATAATAAATTTAGAACTATATAAATTGAACAAAATACAAAGAACATATTTATATGCTCTTTTTTAGTATTGCCTTTAATGTGAATTAAAAATGGCACTATTTTTGCATGTTATATCTGTTACACAGCACTTGACTTCCGTTATGCTCGTGTTAGAAATTATTTTAATCAAAAATGGAATGTTATTGTAGATTGCTAGGCAATATCGTAATTTTAATTATGGTGCATTTTTGCACCATATTAGTGCGATAGATAGCGAAAATATAAATTTAAATAAAAGTTAATTGATGTAAAAATCAAAATTGGCACATTTTACTCAATCTGTATTTAAAAAATATTATAAATATGATGATCTTAACTTTGGTTAAGTATTACAAAATAGGTTTACAGTTCAATAATTGGGGTGATTTTATGAGGAATCTAAGGAAATATAAACGTAAATTTTTGTTGGGCGCAGGGCTAATAACAATGCTTGCTAGTGCACAACTTCATGCTGCAGGAACATTAGTTTATTGTGCAGAGGCTTCACCTGAAACATTTAGTCCACAGTTAGTGACCAGCGGTATTTCAATGGATGCGAGTGCAGTTCCTGTTTTTAACCGTTTGGTGGAATTTAAATTAGGTACTACCGAAATTGAACCTGCTTTAGCGAAATCTTGGGATATCAGCCAAGATGGTTTAACTTATACTTTCCATTTACGCGATGATGTTAAGTGGCATAGCAATAAAGAGTTCAAACCAACCCGAAACTTAAATGCTGATGATGTTATTTTTACATTTATGCGACAAAAGGATAAGAATCATCCTTATCACAACGTTTCAGGTGGGCAATATGAATACTTTGAAAGTATGGGATTTCCAGATTTAATCAAAGAAATTAAAAAGATTGATGACTATACTGTCGTATTTGAATTAAACCATCCAGAAGCCCCTTTTTTAGCCGATTTAGCAATGTCATTTGCTTCTATTTTATCAGCCGAATATGCCGATGTGATGCTTAAAAATGGCACACCCGAAAAAGTTGATTTAGTCCCCGTTGGTACTGGTCCGTTTACTTTTGTTCAATACCAAAAAGATTCAAGAATTCTTTATAAAGCAAATCCCGATTATTTTGGCCCTAAAGCCCAGCTTGATCGTTTAGTGTTTTCAATTACACCAGATCCTGCAATTCGTTATGCCAAGTTACAAAAAGGAGAATGTCATGCAATGCCATATCCAAATGTAGCAGATATTGAGCGAATGAAATCAGACAATAATATTGTTGTTAAAGAAATGGCTGGGGTTAATATTGGCTATTTATCCTACAATATAGATAAGCCACCACTTGATAAGTTGCAAGTTCGTCAAGCATTAAATATGGCCGTGAACAAAGATGCGATTATAAAAGCTGTTTTTCAAGGCGCGGCTGAACCGGCTAAAAACTTTATTCCACCATCTATGTGGGGTTATAACGATGAAGTAAAAGATTATCCTTATGATCCAGCGCAAGCAAAAGAGTTATTAAAATCAGTAGGATTAGAAAACGGATTTACTCTCAACTTATGGGCAATGCCAGTACAACGTCCATATAACCCAAATGCACGCCGTATGGCTGAAATGATCCAAGCTGATTGGGCTAAAATTGGTGTAACAGCTAAAATTGTGAGTTATGAATGGGGAGAATATCTATCTCGTATTCGTAATGGTGAACATGATGCAGTGTTAATGGGATGGTCGGGGGATAATGGTGATCCTGATAACTTTTATTCTGTTTTGATGAGTTGTGATGCGGTTAAAGCAGGTTCAAACTATTCACACTGGTGCTATAAACCATTTGATGATTTATTACAGCAAGCTCGTGTTGAGTCAAATCACGAAAAAAGAGTGGAGCTATATAAACAAGCGCAAGTTGAGATGCGTGAGCAAGCACCTGCATTAATGATTGCACATTCAATGATTTATTTGCCGATGCGTAAAGAGGTTAAAGGCTACATTATGGCTCCTTTAGCATTACATAATTTTAACCAAGTTACGCTTGAAAAATAGTATTCCTTGCGATTAACCACCCAGGTGTGGTTAATCACTACGTTGGGTTTTGCTAAATTTAGAGCTATAAATCTATTTTATAAACGATAGTTTAGAAGCAATATTTAAGAGCCACTACATGTTTCAATTTATTTTAAAACGGTTAGGTGTACTTATTCCGACTTTTATTAGTATTACACTGCTGACTTTTATTTTTGTTCACCTTATTCCGGGTGATCCCGTTACGGTCCTTGCAGGAGAGCGAGGCTTAACCCCAGAGCGCCATGCTGAATTAATGACTCAACTGGGTTTAGATAAACCACTGTATCAACAATATTTTCAATATATTATAAACATGCTTCATGGCGATTTAGGCATCTCTTTTAAAAGCCAAATTCCGGTATGGGATGAATTTGTACCCCGCTTTAAAGCCACCTTTGAGCTTGGATTTTGCGCGATGTTGTTTGCAATTAGTTTTGGGATCCCAATCGGCGTACTTGCCGCTGTAAAACGCGGTTCAATATTTGATCACACAGCAATAGGACTATCTTTAACAGGTTACTCCATGCCAATTTTTTGGTGGGGAATGATGCTAATAATGTTAGTTTCTGTGCACTTAAATTTAACCCCAGTATCAGGCCGTGTGAGTGATATGCTTTTCTTAGATGAAAGTAATCCTTTAACCGGATTTATGTTAATAGATACTTTACTATGGGGCGAAACAGAAGATTTTATCGATGCCGTTACTCACTTAATTTTACCGTCCATTGTATTAGGTACCATTCCATTAGCGGTCATTGTCCGCATGACCCGTTCTTCTATGTTAGAAGTGTTGAGTGAAGATTATATCCGAACTGCACGAGCTAAAGGCGTTAGTCGAATGCGAATCATCCTTATTCATGCATTACGCAATGCGATGATTCCTGTGGTGACAGTCATCGGTTTACAAGTTGGTACAATGCTTGCTGGTGCAATATTGACCGAAACCGTCTTTTCATGGCCGGGAATTGGTCGTTGGTTAATTGAATCGCTGCAACGTCGAGATTATCCCGTAGTGCAAAGTGGCGTTTTAATTGTTGCGGTCATGATTATTTTGGTAAATTTATTAGTTGATGTGTTGTACGGCGTTATCAATCCGCGTATTAGACATAAATAAGAGTGTGTTTACAGATGAATAAACAGGTTATTACTGAATCAACCAATATGAGGGACACCAGTTTGGTTGAACCTAAACCATTAACGCCTATGCGTGAGTTCTGGTTTTATTTTTCAAAAAATAAAGGTGCTGTCGTTGGATTAGTCTTTATTATTATTGTTGTATTACTCGCTATTTTTGCTAATTTTGTTGCACCGCATTCTCCTTCTGAACAGTTTAGAGATGCCTTATTAGCGCCACCGGTTTGGATGAAAGATGGCAGTTGGCAATTTATTTTAGGGACTGATGATGTGGGGCGGGATATTTTATCTAGACTCATTTATGGGGCGCGTTTATCTTTATTAGTTGGTTGCTTAGTCGTTATTATCTCATTGATTTTAGGAATTTCAGTGGGATTGATTGCCGGTTATGTAGGGGGTTTTTTAGATAATATAATTATGCGTGCTGTCGATATCATGCTTGCTTTACCCAGCTTATTACTTGCACTTGTTTTAGTTGCGATATTTGGTCCATCTATTATTAATGCTTCAATGGCATTAGCTTTTGTTGCATTACCACATTATGTCCGTTTAACCCGTAGCGCAACGATTGCTGAAATTAATAAAGATTATGTCATTGCCTCACGAGTTGCTGGAGCAGGAGCCTTACGGCAAATGTTTATAAATATACTGCCAAACTGTTTGGCACCATTAATTGTGCAAGCTTCATTAGGATTTTCTAATGCGATTTTAGACATGGCTGCATTAGGTTTTTTAGGCATGGGTGCACAGCCGCCGACACCAGAATGGGGAACCATGCTTGCTGACGTATTGCAATTTGCACAATCTGCATGGTGGGTAGTTACCTTTCCTGGTTTAGTCATTTTAATGACCGTGTTAGCTTTCAACTTAATGGGAGACGGTTTGCGAGATGCGCTTGATCCTAAATTGAAGCAGTAATGGAGATACAGTTATGGCACTATTAGAAGTAAAAGAATTATCTGTTCAATTTGGTGGATTTAAAGCGGTAGATCACATTAGTTATGAGGTTGAACAAGGACAAGTTGTTGGCATTGTGGGTGAATCAGGTTCAGGAAAGTCAGTAAGTTCTCTCGCTATTATGGGGTTAATTGACTTTCCAGGTAAAGTCAATGCCAATGCATTACATTTTGATGGTAAAGACCTGCAACAGCTGTCAACTAAAATGCGTCGTAAAATTGTCGGTGCAGATGTGGCAATGATCTTTCAAGATCCGATGACAAGCTTAAACCCATGTTTTACCGTAGGTTATCAAATCATTGAAACCTTGAAAATTCACCAAGGTGGCAGTAAAAAAGCACTCAAAGCAAGAGCGATTGAATTGCTTAAATTAGTGGGTATTGCTGATGCGGAAAATCGATTAAACGTTTATCCGCATCAATTATCTGGTGGTATGAGCCAACGCGTCATGATCGCAATAGCAATTGCATGTAACCCTAAACTATTAATTGCTGATGAACCAACAACCGCACTGGATGTCACAATTCAAGGACAAATTATCGAATTATTGCTTGAGTTACAACGCAAAAATAATATGGCATTAGTTTTGATTACGCATGATTTAGCGTTAGTTTCTGAAGCAGCGCAAAAAATTATTGTCATGTATGCCGGACAAGTCGTTGAAATAGGTGATGCTGAAATTATCTTTAAAAAGCCATTACACCCTTACACGCAAGCATTATTACGCTCGCTGCCTGAATTTACGCAAGATAAAGAGCGGTTAGCATCGTTAGCGGGTGTTGTACCTGGGAAATATGATCGACCAATGGGCTGTTTACTCAATCCGCGTTGTCCTTATGCTACTGAACGTTGTTATACCCAAGAGCCAGCATTATTTAGCTATAGTGAAACTAGAAAAGTAAAATGTCATTATCCATTATCGAGCGAAGGGATACCACAATATGAACAATAATATGGAAAATAAACAATTACTGCTTGATGCCCGAAATTTAACAAAGTATTACCATGTTAAAACTGGTTTTTTTTCTGAAGCTAAACAAGTTAAAGCTGTTGATGGTGTATCTTTTACATTAGGTAAAGGTAAAACACTTGCAATTGTTGGTGAATCAGGCTGTGGTAAATCTTCATTGGCAAGATTATTGACCATGATCGAAAAACCCACATCGGGAGAACTTTATTTTAAAGATCAGAATCTGTTAGATGATGATCTGCAAGCTCAAAAATTGCGTCGCCAAAAGATCCAAATCGTTTTCCAAAATCCATACTCATCACTCAATCCACGCAAAAAAATCGGTTCCATATTAGAAGAACCTCTAATTATCAATACGGATTTAACCGCAAATGATCGTAAAGCAAAAGTGCTATCAATGATGCAAAAAGTTGGCTTGAAAGAAGAGTTTTATAATCGTTATCCCCACATGTTTTCAGGAGGGCAACGGCAACGTATTGCTATCGCAAGAGGTTTAATGCTTGATCCTGAAATAGTGGTTGCCGATGAACCTGTTTCGGCATTAGATGTTTCTGTGCGTGCACAAGTGCTAAATTTGATGATGGATCTACAGCAAGAACTTGGTTTATCTTATGTTTTTATTTCTCATGATCTTTCCGTTGTTGAGCATATTGCTGATGAAGTAATGGTGATGTATTTAGGCCGTTGCGTTGAACAAGGACGGAAAGATGAAATCTATCATAACCCTAAGCACCCGTATACGCAGGCACTATTATCAGCAACACCACGATTAAATCCAGATCTTAGGCGAGATAGAATTAAATTAGACGGCGAGTTACCAAGCCCTCTTAACCCTCCTTTGGGTTGTGCTTTTCATGCTCGATGCCGTTTGGCATTTCCACGTTGTACAATTGAACAACCGCAGCTGATTAATTATAACGAACATAACATTGCCTGTTTTTGTATAGAGGAAAAAAATAATAATAAATAATAAAGTTGATGGTTAATTCTGTCACTAAATTCTATAATAAACCTATTTATTGTATTTCTCTTGTTTGCAATAGGGATTGTCGATTGTCATGTATGAATGCTAAATCGGTTAAAAGGAAAAAATATTGTCTCAAACTTATTGGGTTAATAATGCCGAGAGCTAGATGAGTAAAACAAACTCAATCTTTAAAGCTTTTTATTGCGCAATTTATTCCAAACTCAATACCTAGTGATATTACAACATAAACAAAATACAATGCTAAAAATTTGGAATAGTAATTGATTATAAAAACAGCCCAAACTAACAAAGCTTGGGCTGTTTGCTTGATCACGCTTTAAACGTGATCCAAGGTTTAAGTTTTACCAAAGACTGAATTAAATCAGCATTTTCTTGCGATTCGATTACCGGTGTGATCGGTTTATAAGCCGCAGGGGATTCTTCACGTAGACGTTCCTCTTTTAAGGTAATACATTGCCATGGCAAATTAACCTTATCAATCACCACTTTTTTGCTACGCATTGATTGCCGTCTTTCAGCTCTACCCGCACCATGCGAGCAAGACCATAACCAATCTGAATTCCCTTTACCAACCGCCACATTGTACTAAGTTTGGGATATTTACAACTTCTGTAGAATAAAATTTGATATAATTTGAAATCATTATTTGATTAGTCATTCGCAATTTATTAAAGATTTTTTTAATTGATGCTACTTACTAGCATTTAAGGTTGATTTAATAAAATTAATGAACAGGGAAAATGCAAGAATAATGATTGTAGGTAAAAGTTGAAATTTCAATTAAATTAAAATTTCAACTTTTAGGAAGAAAGCTATAATTCAATTAGGTTTACTTCTTTAAAAAGAAGTCTCCTCTCAATAATTGTTATAACTACTTCAGTTTGCTTACTATTAAAGATAAAATCAGGATTAATAAAATAATCTTTTAATTTTGTCGTTTTAGTAATTATATCGTCCTTAAAACTTCAAAATTAAGGCATATTAGCCATTTTAGGTGATTTTAGTATTCTAACTAAATCAATTATCCACCAGATGAAAAGCCCTAAAAATATAAAAATACCGATAAAAAAAACAAAAGTCAAAAACGCTAATAGTGTTAATATAAGCATTAAAATACCTGTACCAACTTTACCTAAATACATTCTATAAACACCAAATGTACCGAAAAAAAACCACAATAAAAGAGCTACAACAACTGAACGGTTACTTCCTACAAAATCAGAATTGGTTTCCATAAAAACTCCTTACTTTAAATAATAAAAGATAATTCAAATAAATATAATATTTATAATAATTAAAAACTTATTGATTATTAAACAGATAATGTAAAAAAATAACTACATAACAATTTAATTTTCAATGATTGCTGTAACAGTTAATACACATGAAAAAAATATTGGATTTTAACGTGCTTAACCTCTACTTTACTGTTTTCCTACAACTTTTCTCTTTAGAAAAGAGTGCGACATTATATACAACCGATACTTTATTGTAAACTATCAATGCTTTGTTTTAATTTAGAAATTTAAATCATAACAATGAAAATACAGCAAGTTATATTAATCCCATGTAAATCTAAACAAGACTTATATAGTTAACACCTAAAAACCAATATGTTTTTATCCCGTCCAATTGAAGTGTTATGTACACATATCGGATTGAATTTTTTTACATAAAATGATCTTGTTACTAGTCAAAAGAAATTGGTTAAATTAGGCTATAAAATTATGCATTCTAATTCATTGTCAATCACAAATTTGGTATAAGATGTAATATCAATCATTTATTTTTTGCAATAATATAAAATAATTGAAATGATGATTTTAAAAGGAAAAAATAAAGGTGCCATACAGATTTTTATGCAGTTCACTGCTCATTTTCGGTTTCTCAACATATGCATTAGCGACCGAAACAAATAATACAATTGAAGCACAATTTAAAGCGGCTTTATTATGCAAGGTTGCTCCGATTGATGGTCGTGATGCAAAAGTGGTTAAACAACTTAACCAACAAAACATTACCGTAAAAAACTTAGAAGATGATGGGCTGATTAATTTAGAGTATCACTTTGCCAAACCTCTGGAAATAATGAATACGACTGTATCGCAAATTAAACACCAAGGCGATAGTGGTTCATACTTTTATGCGATTGCTAAAGGTGATATAGATACATTTGCCAAAGCAATGGGGGCAATCCCAATCCCAGCCGATTTAAAAGAAGAAATGTCTTGGGGTGATATAGGTCAATATTATCGATATACAGCCCCAATCACAAAAGAAAATCATTTTCCTAGTATCATTCTTATCGGTCGTGACAAAAATGCCAAATCAGATGAGTTTTATTTTGGCTGTGAAGCATTTGACGGCTAATTATGATTGATTGACGGATGAGGAAAAGATTACTCATCCGCTTTTAATTTGTTGTAAGCCTTTCCCCACGCTAACATGGCATCATGTACCTGTTTTAGACTTTGTCCAACCTCGGTTAACGTATATTCAACTCTTGGCGGAACCTCGGCATACACTTTGCGAGTTAATAACCCATTTTTTTCCATAGCACGCAGGTGCTGAGTTAAGACTTTTTGCGAGATGCCGGTCAGCGATTTTTTTAGTTCACCAAAGCGCTTGGTTCCCGTAAGCAGGTCTCGTACAATTAAGACTTTCCACTTATCGCCCATTAACATTAATGTTATTTCAACAGGACAAACGGGGTTTTCTTCATTTAATTTAATCATTAATGCTTAAAATTCAACAATAGTTTCAAAAAAGATACTATAGCACTATTTGGTACCTACTTTACAGTAGAAACGTTAAAGACTAATCTAAAACCATTCTTATATCATATTAATCATTAAACGCTTGAAAGGAGCAAAATATGAAAATTGCAGTCATTGGTGCGAGTGGTAAAACAGGGCAACTTTTAGTAAAAGAGGCGATTTCACGAGGGCATGATGTTACCGCAATAGTGCGTAAAGCAAGTCAACAGCTCGATCCCAAAGCAACCGTGATGATTAAAGATCTATTCGAATTAACCTATACTGATTTAAAACCCTTTGATGTGATTATCGATGCATTTGGTACTTGGGCACTGGAATCACTGCCGTTACATCAAACCAGTTTAAAGCATTTAACGGATATATTAAGCGGTAAAACAAATCGCCTATTAGTGGTTGGGGGAGCAGGCAGTTTATATGTTAATCCACAGCATTCACTACGTTTGGTTGATTCACCTGATTTTCCTGAGGCATTTAAACCATTAGCCACTAATATGGCCAAAGCACTTGATGCGCTTAGAACGTGCGATGATGTGCAATGGACTTATTTAAGCCCAGCCATTGAGTTTAACGCTGACGGGGAAAGAACTGGTCATTATATCTTGGGTGGTGAAGAGGTGTTATTTAACAGCCAAGGAAAAAGCCAAATCAGTTATGCCGATTATGCAATTGCCATGATTGATGAGGCAGAAAAAGCGAAGCATATTAAGCAACGTTTTACCGTTGCTAGTGAGTGATATTGCTAAAATTTATTAATAACAAAAAAAATGCTCTATCACAAAAAACATCAACAGAGCCAAGTTGTAGCCCCCAACTTGCGCGGGGGCGTTATTCTTTGTTAGATTGTCCTCTCAGGCACCATAACCGCCCCCGCGGCCCAAGGATTAAGGAATAAACGCTAAAAACTAAGGTGCGGTACAAACAGCATAATTGCTGTAGGAAGCACCGTCGCTGATGACATGGCCGTCGGTCGGGCCGACAAGGACCCCCTTGCTACCTGTTGCGTCGCTCGTCCAGTAGAGGCTGTAGGCGAAGCCCGCATCAGCGTAGTTGAAAATGCGGCCCCACTCCGTGAAAAATCCTGCACCTATGTTACGCTGGTAATTATTACCAGATGAATGAGGCAAGGCGCCAGAAATAGGATAACTACCAGTTCTGACTGCATTGGTTAAATCCTTAACCTGTGGCGCACGATAACCCAAACTACTACACCAAGATATTTGATTAGACTGTGTATCCCGTTTATCATACCGATGGACGAACCACTGCTTTAAGACAAACCCATACCTCACCTGATTACCTTGACCATCCCCACCGACCAACTCAAACTTCTGTGGCAAAGAGGGTACATCTAGAGGACTAGGATTATTTGAGTTTATTTGAGTATCACTAGCCCTAGGACCGCTTAATTTTACCCTTGTCCTATTTGACACCCAGTTGACTGTAGCTTCTATATCACCATTCGTGACAACAGACCATGTCAACTGACTTGCATTAACTCCTGTAGGCATCTCTAAGTCAAAATACAACCCATCAGCACCCGTTGTAGGAAAATTTTGGCCGTAAGAGGATGAATTTGTAGACTGAGTTAAAAAACCCTTATTAGGGTCCCATATGTTAGCTGGGCCGGCGTAATTGCCTGTGCCATGGTTGCGATTCGGCCTTGCGTGACTCGCAAAATAACAACCACCAGAAGAATCTGGCTTGATGTAATACGTCGCAGCACCTTCACTAAAAGTAGTACTATTCGGCAAACCATATCGTGTAGTTATACTTCCCCCTGCACTACTTAAAGTTACCTTATACGGGGCACTACATCTACTTAATGTCTCACCACGACTACGAACAGTTCTGCCATCTTTATCCTTTATTGATAACGATATAATACCTGATGCTGTTACTCCTCCATTAACCCCCCGGCCATCTCCATCATCATCTCCCCACTTCCCTTCGCTCATTAGACGACTTAAAGTGGTATATGTTGCCTCCAACGGTATCACCATATGAATATCATTAAATGTATAATTACCACTAGGTAACATTATCGGATTGGTAGAACTCGATGTGTTAGTTGAAGGCGTGATAGTTCTACCATTCGGCAACTCTATTGCAAAAAAGCTGTCTGTATCCGTTGCCTTTGTTCGACCTCCATCAAATGTTAAATATGGCGCACTTCCGTGAATAGTATTGGTTGTATTTGCCGTTAATGCCACAGAACCCTGTGAATACGACAACAACAATACCACGAAGAACAATGCCGATTTAGATAACAATGAAGGTTTAAACAATAACCTCGGTTTGAATAGTAACGACGGCCCTAATAACCA
>NZ_WTFC01000060.1:0-1985 GCF_009795795.1 Gilliamella sp. Pas-s95
CAAGAAAACGGCATAAGTTTAAAAGCCCTGCCTCCTTTTATTCAAAGGAGCTAAGAAAAATTGCACTTCATGGTGTAATCTAGGATTTTTCTATCTAGAAGGATAAGTTCATCAATAAGTAAGTAATCATATGAAATTAAAAAAACAGCAGGTAAAAGTCATTTAATCTTGTTTTAGAAGTAAAAGTGCAGGCTCGCATTATAAAAATAAAAAGGCACTACAAAGTTCCTTATTTTTAGGTATAATAATTACTATTATATAGAAATAACGGATCTGTTTTGGTATATGGTTTTGTTTTAATTTTATTGATAATCAATAAGTATTTTTAAAATAGAAGCCTAAGCTATCTAAAGATCTTTCTTTTCAAGCGTTAATAGCTATCTATCTTTACCTTTCTATCATAATTAATGATATCAAAATAAGGCAACAAAATATTGTTTTTATCTATTAACGTTCAACAGTTAATTAGATATTGATTTCTCTAAAACTTTAATTTTAGATAGTCAGCTTTTTATTTGACGATTATAGGCATTAATATGAATTCATATTTATTACTTTTTTTTGCAATTATTTGTGAAGTTATTGCAACTTCTTCATTGAAACTATCTGATGGGTTTACCAATATCACTTATTCCATTATTACTATTTTGGGTTATAGTGCTTCGTTTTATCTGCTCTCGTTAGCATTAAAAACCATTCCTGTTGGTATTGCATATGCTATCTGGTCTGGAATCGGAATTGTGTTAATAAGTTTAATTGCATGGATCTTTTTAAAACAAACATTGGATCTAGCTGCATTAATTGGCATGGGATTTATCATGCTTGGTGTTGTGATTATTAATTTATTTTCGAAAGTGGCACATTGATTAATCATTTATTAAAATCGCTTCTATCGCAGTAAATCTTAGTTAATCTGAGATGTTTCCTTTTTATTGTCTCTAGGTATTTATCCTAATCAATATTATAAGGTAACCTTTTTATTGTTGTAATACGATTAACAGCCTAGTGGTATTGTGTGTCACTAGGTGTTTTTTTTATTTATTTTAATAAAACAATATGTTATAAATATATATTGTTGTTAAATGCCATGAAGATATTACTTAATGAAAAGAGAACAAAAAATTCTTAACTAATTTTAATCAAATAGTCGATGATAAAAACAGCGAAATCTATTTACACTGCTGTTAGTTGCTTATATAAGGAATAATGATGAAATTTTTAAAATTTTTTATTTTAGGTTTTAGTTGTTTTATTTTAATTGCTTGCTCTAGCAAAAGGGAACCACTACCTAAAACAAAAACGGTTAGTACAGATACTATAGTTTTAAATAATGGTTCAACAATCAATTTTATAACTGAAAATGCTATTAATGGGCAAGTAGTAGAAGATACTAATAACTATCTAAATATAGTGACACGAGGTGATACCGCTCAAGTAGTAGGTGTAAAAGTTGTTCAATTTGCAACTTCTTTATTTACCTTAAATTCAGGTTCAATTAGCAGTTTTACAAAAGAAGAGTTAAAAGGCAAATATATCGAGTCAGTTCCTAATAAAACGATGGACATTTTAACGCCTGAATTGTATGCAATATTAAAAAAGATAAATGCAAATAAAAACAAAAATAATACAGTCACAGTTCAACCTTACAAATTTAAACTAATTTATGATGGGTTAACTGATAATAAGTATAATTTCATTTATACAACATATATTCGTTCTAACAATTTTGAGTTTGTTTGTTCAGATAAAGATTTAGCTTTAGATGACAGAGTGAAACCTTTTGTTGATTGGGAAATGAACAATTATCAGTTAGTACAAGATGTAACATTAAAAGCAATAAATACTTGTATGGTTCGATTAAAATTGCATAAAAATATTACCGAACTTGAAAAGGCTTTAAATTAGGGGCTGTTGATCTTTGCTGTACATAAATTGCTCAACAATACATTGGCAGCCACATTAACATAAATGCCAGTGATACCATA
>NZ_WTFC01000061.1:0-1814 GCF_009795795.1 Gilliamella sp. Pas-s95
CGAGTTATGGTTGTTTTTTGCAGAATTATTATAACTCACATCATGCCGTCTAAAAAATAATCACGAAAGATCAACACGCCCTAATTTATTAATTAATTATTTATCTGTTTTTATATACAGCGTTTGGTACAGTTACCTTGTTTTATAAACTTTTAGATGAGGTAACGAATGACCAATCAAATCCTATCCAAAAAAGAAGTAAAAGCTTTACTACATTTCAAATCTGACACTAGTCTTTATACGCTAGAACAGAAAGATGAAACCTTTCCCCAAAAAATCAGAATAGGCTTGCGCCGTGTTGGCTATCGAGCTGATGAGATTTACTCTTGGCTTGAATCTCGCAGAGTAGAACGTCGTGAGGTAGCATAATGGTGATAAAACAAAACCCTCTATACCGTGAAATAATCGAGGGTCTAGATTGGAATCGTGACGCTTCCAATCATAGCCAATCTGATTATAAAAAGCTACCTAAAAAGCCGAGAGCTTACCTATTAATTGCGTGTACTGGTGACAATGGTATTACAGAAAATGAGATATTGCGCATCTGTAGGCTTTCTAGCGGTAGAAATTACTGTTCAGAACTAGAAAGAAAGTTAGGCATCACATTAAAGCGCATGGATGAGCCTAATACCGACGGAATAGGCTCACACTATCGCTATTACCTAGCCAATAAGGAAGATGCTCAAAAGGTGGTTAATCTGATTCTTAGTTATGAAAATAGCTTATTAACTGAATCGGATATCAGCCAAATTTTAGCACTTTACCCAAGCAAAGCAGCTTAATTAATTGATTTTATAGCAAAGCTCATTTTTGAGCCGACGGAATCCCTTTGCCTAAATTTAGCTAAAAGAGGGATTTTTCGACAAGTTAGGAGTAATACTTATGACAGATTTTAATAATTTAGTACCAGTAACCAAAACGCAATTAAACGGCAAATTACAGCAAACAGTTAGTGCAAAACAATTACATCGTTTTCTTGGTGTTGGTCGAGACTTTTCTAATTGGATAAAAGGAAGAATTGAGCAATACGGCTTTACTTTAAATGATGATTTTTTCATCTTTGATTCCCCCATTTTGGTGAATCAAAGTGCAAATAATGAGCAGTACTTCCCCAATGGGGGGATATCCCTCCCTAATGAATTAACGCCAAATTTGGCGAAAAATACCCGACGCGGTAGACCAGAAAAAGATTACATTCTCACAATCGGAACCGCTAAAGAATTGGCGATGATTGAAAACAACGAGAAAGGACGAGCAATAAGAAAGTACTTTATACGTTGTGAAGAACACCTTAAAGAAATCGCACCAGCAATCCAGAAGAAAGCACTTAATCGATTAAAAGCACGTTTAGAAGTTGCAGATTATAGCCGTCCTATGTGTGACGCATTAACTATACAACGATTATCCCTAGGCAAGGAGACCAAGCCACATCATTATACTAATGAATTTGATATGATTAATCGTATTGTACTTGGTATGACAGCAAAGGCTTACCGAAAAGCTCATAATCTCACGGGTGATATTCGCGACCATATCACCGAAGAACAACTTAATCACTTAGCTTACCTTGAGAAATCCAATATCACGTTAATAGATATGGGTTGGAATTATGAAAAACGAAAAGCAGAACTCATCAAGTTATCACAAAGCTACATGATTCGGTTATTGGGTAAGGTGGCTTAATTATGATGACTACACACCCATTTAACGCCTTAGCAATAGGACAGTATTGAACTGCACCCCAAAAGTTGTACAAAAAAACTAAGCTGCTGGAAAATAATACTCCCGATATTGAACAGGACTCTTTTTGTCCA
>NZ_WTFC01000062.1:0-1785 GCF_009795795.1 Gilliamella sp. Pas-s95
TCTTCTAAACAAACAATCTGTGTGAACACTTACGAGCTCTTCGTAAGGAGGTGATCCAACCGCAGGTTCCCCTACGGTTACCTTGTTACGACTTCACCCCAGTCATGAACCACACCGTGGTAAACGCCCCCCCGAAGGTTAAGCTATCTACTTCTGGTGCAACCCACTCCCATGGTGTGACGGGCGGTGTGTACAAGGCCCGGGAACGTATTCACCGTGACATTCTGATTCACGATTACTAGCGATTCCGACTTCATGGAGTCGAGTTGCAGACTCCAATCCGGACTTAGACGTACTTTATGAGGTCCGCTTGCCCTCGCGAGGTCGCTTCTCTTTGTATACGCCATTGTAGCACGTGTGTAGCCCTGGTCGTAAGGGCCATGATGACTTGACGTCGTCCCCACCTTCCTCCGCTTTATCAACGGCAGTCTCCTTTGAGTTCCCGGCCGAACCAATGGCAACAAAGGATAAGGGTTGCGCTCGTTGCGGGACTTAACCCAACATTTCACAACACGAGCTGACGACAGCCATGCAGCACCTGTCTCACAGTTCCCGAAGGCACTCTCGTATCTCTACAAGATTCTGTGGATGTCAAGACCAGGTAAGGTTCTTCGCGTTGCATCGAATTAAACCACATGCTCCACCGCTTGTGCGGGCCCCCGTCAATTCATTTGAGTTTTAACCTTGCGGCCGTACTCCCCAGGCGGTCGATTTATCGCGTTAGCTTCGGAGCCCATCACTCTAGGCAACAAACTCCAAATCGACATCGTTTACAGCGTGGACTACCAGGGTATCTAATCCTGTTTGCTCCCCACGCTTTCGCATCTCAGCGTCAGTATCTGTCCAGAAGGCCGCCTTCGCCACCGGTATTCCTCCACATCTCTACGCATTTCACCGCTACACGTGGAATTCTACCTTCCTCTACAATACTCTAGTTAACCAGTTTTAAGTGCAATTCCTAGGTTGAGCCCAGGGCTTTCACACCTAACTTAATTATCCGCCTACATGCCCTTTACGCCCAGTCATTCCGATTAACGCTCGCACCCTCCGTATTACCGCGGCTGCTGGCACGGAGTTAGCCGGTGCTTCTTCTGTGATTAACGTCAATTAATGCACCTATTAGATACATCACCTTCCTCATCACCGAAAGTACTTTACAACCCGAAGGCCTTCTTCATACACGCGGCATGGCTGCATCAGGGTTCCCCCCATTGTGCAATATTCCCCACTGCTGCCTCCCGTAGGAGTCTGGACCGTGTCTCAGTTCCAGTGTGGCTGGTCATCCTCTCAGACCAGCTAGAGATCGTCGCCTAGGTGAGCCTTTACCCCACCTACTAGCTAATCCCATATGGGTTCATCAAATGGCGCATGGCCCGAAAGTCCCATGCTTTGGTCTTACGACTTTATACGGTATTAGCAGTCGTTTCCAACTGTTGTCCCCTTCCATTCGGCAGATCCCCATACTTTACTCACCCGTCCGCCACTCGTCATCAAGTGCAAGCACTCATGTTACCGTTCGACTTGCATGTGTTAAGCCTGCCGCCAGCGTTCAATCTGAGCCATGATCAAACTCTTCAATTTAAAGTTTGATGCTCAATAACTGTCTCTGACATATTCAAATGAATCTTCAGTGTCACTTATCAAGACTTGATCTTTTTAAGTCCGTAGACTTTTAATTCTTCGTCTCGCAAGTGCCCACACAGATTGTCTGTTTCTTCTTTTTAAAGAGCTGACAGCTTCTATTTTCAATCAACTCTTCGTTGATTTAGTTTGCTGTCTCAAGGG
>NZ_WTFC01000130.1:0-262 GCF_009795795.1 Gilliamella sp. Pas-s95
CAAAAAGAGTCCTGTTCAATATCGGGAGTATTATTTTCCAGCAGCTTAGTTTTTTTGTACAACTTTTGGGGTGCAGTTCATCGCTTTAATTCCCTGACTCGGACGTGATCACTGTAGCTATTTTGTTCACCAAAGGTCAAAACGTCCGAAACCTTGCCGTACTATAAATAGACCACAAATTTAAACCGCAACAGCGCAACCCTAAGGGAAATGCCCCAACTTACGCGGGGGCGTTATTCTTTGTTAGATTGTCCTCTCAGGC
>NZ_WTFC01000063.1:0-1779 GCF_009795795.1 Gilliamella sp. Pas-s95
CAATCGCGATGGCAGACGGCTTACGTTTTGCGATTCGTGAAGGTGGTCGTACTGTTGGTGCTGGTGTTGTTGCTAAAGTTATTAAATAATTGAATTAAGCCTTAGCGGCAATAGAAAGGGTATCATTCGATGCCCTTTCTTATCTAGTCTGTTTAGCAAAATGTTTTTATTAAAAGAGCATTTTGGAAAATAGATATTATTATAAATAACATAATATAGGTTTTATATGCTAGTAAGTAACGAGAGTCAAAATACAAATACTATTCTAGACAAATTGAAATGGGGTTTAGTTCTAGTATTGATTGCGTTTATTGTTTGGGGAAATTTTTATTTTTCTCAACCTAACGATATATATCAACCTAATACAATCGTTCGGATTATTATAGTTGTTGTTGTTTCGCTATTAACTCTGTTTATTGCGATCACAACAAACAAAGGAAAGTTATTTTTATCATTTCTAAATGAATCTAGAAAAGAGTTAAGAAAAGTTGTATGGCCAACTCGTAAAGAAACAACACAGACAACTTTACTTATTGCAGCTATCACAGTTATTGTTGGTTTAGCGCTTTGGGGAATGGATTCTTTATTCCGTTCAATAATCTTTTATTTAACATCAATAGGGCGTTAATATGAGCGAATCACAACAAAAACGGTGGTATGTCATTCAAGCTTATTCTGGTTACGAAGCGCGTGTTGCACAATCATTACGTGAATATATCAAATTGCATAATATGGAAGATGCATTTGGTGAAGTATTAGTGCCAACGGAAGAAGTCGTTGAAATGAAAAGTGGTCAACGTCGTAAAAGTGAACGAAAATTTTTCCCTGGTTATGTATTAGTTGAAATGATGATGAATGATGCAACTTGGCATTTAGTGAAAAGTGTGCCAAGAACAATGGGCTTTATTGGTGGTACTTCTGATAGACCAGCACCTATTAGCCAACGCGAAGTTGATGCTATCATGAACCGTTTGCAACAAGTTGGTGATAAACCGCGTCCTAAAACCTTGTTTGAGCCAGGTGAACTTGTTCGTGTTAACGAAGGTCCATTTGCTGACTTTAACGGCGTTGTTGAAGAAGTTGACTATGAAAAAAGCCGCTTAAAAGTATCCGTTTCTATTTTTGGACGTTCAACGCCTGTAGAGCTTGATTTTAGTCAAGTGGAGAAAAGCTAATCTTTTGATATAGTTTTTTCACTGAATTAGCAGTATCTTTTACAAAACCACAAGAGTCTATCTTGTGGTTTTTCTTTTATAAAATAAATATAATGCCTTTCGAGAATTTGAGAATAATAGTTCTGTTTCTAATATATTTAATCAAAGTGAGTCGCCAAGGTAGATAAAACCACTATCGGATCATAATTTAACTTATTATTAATATAATACAGGCAATCTATTCTTTTTTAGATTTTTTTATTCTTTTACCCATATCAAAGTGATATCCCAACCAATAGTTAGGCCAACGTGCTTCGATTGCTATATTATTAACTATTAAAGCAACCATGACTAATAAAACCGAACCTATAAGTACTGGTGTTATCAAGAATGAATAGTCAGTAATTCCGGACATCATGATTAGAATAGGGTTTGCACCAGCTGGAGCGTGAACTACACGTAGTAACTGCATCAATGCGATAGATGTCCCAACTGCTAATGCTATCGGTATAATTCCATTACTAAATAAATTAATGAACAACCTAGATTACACCATGAAGTGCAATTTTTCTTAGCTCCTTTGAATAAAAGGAGGCAGGGCTTTTAAACTTATGCCGTTTTCTTG
>NZ_WTFC01000064.1:0-1435 GCF_009795795.1 Gilliamella sp. Pas-s95
ACTTTAAACTCAGTTGCATCCGTTACCCATTTCTGACCAGGTTTAGTCGCCTTAAAATCACGGTTTAATAGATTGGGTACAGCACCAAGACGACCTTTATAAGAACGATATTTTTTTCCTCTTATCAAGGATTTTAATCCCATTTCTTTCATTAAACGTAGCACCTTTTTATGATTCACAATGACATTCTTATTTTGTAATTCAGCCGTAATTCGTCGATAACCATAGCGACTAAAGTTATCTTCATAAATCTTGATAATAAGCGCTTTTAATTCACTATTTTTATCAATTTTAGATTTAGCCGAATCGTGATAGTAAAAAGTGCTTCGCGACAAACCTGATGCGCTAAGCAATTTATTTAAGGGGTATTTTTTCCTTAATTCATCAACTATTTGATACTTTTCTTTTTTTCCAATCTCTTTTGCCGAAGTAAGGCATCCAACTTTTTTAGATAAGCCACCTCCACTTCAAGGTCACTGACCATTTCGAGCAATTCTTCTTTTGTTTTTTCACTATTTTTTTTAACTTTTTGAGCCATTTTTTTATCCGCTTTTCCCTGTGGTGGATTCAGTGTCATTGAAAAACCTGCTTTGCCATATTTTTGATATATTTTAAACCAGCGACCTACATGTCCAAAGTGGATATCAAACGCCAAAGCAGTTTTATTTTGTGAAAGATGATTGTCTATAAAATACCTGACCACTTTGTATTTAAACTCTGGAGAAAAACACCTTGGTTTTGTGACGGGTTTTAGTCCTTCAATTCCTTTTCTTCTATATAAATTTACCCAACATTCAACTGTATTAGCAGGCATTTGGAAGCGTCGGGCGGTTAAACCATAACCATCATTACTATTGAAATAATGTTCAATAACTTGTTTTTTAAAATCGAATGTATATTTTTTTGCCATAATTTTGTTCCCAAAAGTAGATTTAAACAATCCAACTTTTGGGGGGCAGTTCAAATTCCCTTAGCAATCCCGCGCTTGGCTGCAGAATGTGGCCTGCGGCTGCCCTCCGCCGCCACTCGGTCTTAACGCACCGTTTGTGATGCGTTCCCGACGCAGCACAAACTCGCCAAACATCCTGTTTGGCGTGCTAACCTCGCTCTGTTGTCGGCACATTCTGACGCCGGAATAAGACAAATAACATAACTATCGTTTTTGGGATGGGTTGTTGTGTTTTTATTAGGCGGTTTTTGTTAAAAAATAGCTCAAAAAACTTTAATAAAATCAATACCTTTTCTGACCGATTTTTGGCGGAAAATCAGGTCTTTTTTTGGGTTGGTGAATAGAATAAATTGGGTGCGCAGGTTTCGGACGTTTTGAGCTTAGGTGAATAAAATAGCTACAGTGACCACGTCCGAGCTAAGGGAATTAAAGCGAATGAACTGCCCCCCAAAAGTTGGATTGTTTAAATCTACTTTTGGGAATAAA
>NZ_WTFC01000065.1:0-1306 GCF_009795795.1 Gilliamella sp. Pas-s95
AACTTCGGTGATGAAAATAAGAACAGTGTCTGATTTAGACTACGGTGAAATTGAAAAAGATTTAGGGCGTAGGTTTGGCAGGCCAGATGCCAGATGCCAGATGCCATGCATGATAGCGCATTTCGATAATCATGTCAAGTAATTTATTGTTTTATTTTAATTTTTATAATTATCCGCTCAACTAATGAACTTTTCCTTGCTTTGAAAGCGCTCAAATTATAACCGATTGATTAATAATGCGCTAGTTTTTTGTTAAATATTTGTAAAGTTTTGCTAAGTTGATAAGGTTGAGCTTTTGGTGGCGTGTTTTGAGAAATGGTTTTGGTGGTGTTTTTGAATAAAAACCACCAAATAAAAACTTTAATAAAATCAATACCTTTCCTGACAGATTTTTGGGTGGAAAATCAGGCTTTTTTGTTCTGGTAAATAGAATAAATTAAGTGCAGAGGTTTTGGACGTTTGCAGTTTAGTGTTCAAAATAGCTACCATGACCACGTCCGAAATCTTGCCACATCAAAATAAACCACGAATTTAAACCACAACAACGCATCTGCAATAGTTTGCCCCAACTGCGCGGAGGTGCGGCTTTGATAACTTAGCCAACTATAGTCATATAAACACCACCGCGATCAATGATTAATAGCTAAAGTTAAGGAGTAGTACAAACAGCGTAAAGCCCGCCGGCAGTGGCGTAATGGACAAAACCTGTGTCCGCATTGACAGCAAACAATCGGCCGACAGCGGCAAAGTCAGGTGTCCAGTAATAGTAGCCGGCAAAGCCAGCATCAGCGTAACCGTACATGGATCCCCACTCCGTAAAAAATCCAGCCCCTATTCGTCGTTGGTAATTATTACCAGGTGACGACGGTGTGGCGCTTGAGCAACCGTTACAATTGGAATTAGTCAGGTCTTTGAGCTTAGCAAGACGATAACCCGAGCTACTACTACACCAAGATGATTGGTTAGATGGGTGCTCTCTTTTATCCCGTCTATTGACGAACCACTGCTTCAACTGAAATCCATATTTCACAACCACTCTACCACTGCTATCCTTACCCTCTAATTCAAAGGTCTGCGGTAAAGATGGCGCACTTAAACTAAAACTACTTGAATTTATCTGATTATCATTTGCCCTAGGACCATTTAGCGTTACCCGAGTTACATATTGGGATTTATCACTAATCCAACTATCAGATGTTCTGTTAACTCCCGCTGGGTCTGTGAATGTATCAGAGCGTGGCCTTGTCCAATTCACTGTAGCCGTTATTCCACCGCGAGAAACAGAAGACCACCTCAACTGACTTCC
>NZ_WTFC01000066.1:0-1282 GCF_009795795.1 Gilliamella sp. Pas-s95
GCGCTCCCGGCGCACCACAAACTCGCCAAACGTCCTGTTTGGCGTGCTAACCTCGCTCTGTTGTCGGCACATTCTGACGCCGGAACAAAACAAACAACATAACCATTGTTTTTTGGGAAAGGTTGTTGTGTTTTTATAATTATATCGTTGATTTTATTTTGATTAAACGCCTACACGGCGTTAAGGAATCATGAGGAGGGAAGTGTGCGTGGCATTTATTTCTAAACCACCTACACTGCGTTAAGGGAAATGAAATTCCAGAATATTTAATTATTGTTTTTCTAAACCACCTACACTGCGTTAAGGTAGAGCTCAAGATTTGATAAATCTTGCTATATAAAGATAAACAACAATTTCATCTTTGAAAACCCTTTTTTTGAGGTGTTTTTTAATTTATTGATTTTATTTAATTTTAAATTATCGTAAAAAAAAGGGTTTGGAGCGGTTAATTTGCTGTTATTGGGGCGCTATTCGTGGTTTTGTTGATTTGCTGTATGCAGGCCTTTGCTTAGGTTGTGTAAGTGATTGATTTAGCTTGAAAATACAAAAAATAAAAACTTCAATAAAATCAATACCTTTCCTGACCACTTTTTGGATGTAATTGCATTGCTTTTTAATACAAAAACAACTCACAAAAAAACACCTAAGATTATGTTGTCTGTCTTGTTCCGGCGTCAGAATGTGCCGACAACAGAGCAAGGTTAGCACGCCAAACAAGGATGTTTGGCGAGTTTGTGGTGCGCCGGGAGCGCGTCCACAAACGGTGCGTTAAGACCGAGCAACGGCGGAGGGCAGCCGCAGGCCACATTCTGTAGCCAAAGCGTGGGTTGTCAGGGAATTCGCTTTAATTCCCTGACTCGGACGTGGTCACCATAGCTATTTTGTCCACCAAAGGTCAAAACGTCCGAAACTTGCGCACCCAATTTATTCTATCCACCAACCCAAAAACACATTAGGATAACGTTTATTAATAACATTAGCCGGAAATCCACCACATACAACAATTTGGTCAAGTTTTTTAATATGCTTGATTATCGGCTTTAGGTTAAATCCTAATAATTGACTCATGACATAAAATGACTGGTTATAAGCCTTTAAAAAAAGGCCTTCTTTCAAAAAATGTATTGGATTTTCACTTAATGTTAATTTTTGTTCTATTTCCATTACATGACCCTCTTTATTTAATTTTACCCTTGCGCCACCGCCATCGACACTTTCAGCGTCGCCGGCGGCGGGGGCGGCGCGATTGTGGCTTCGCCGCAACAGCGCAACCCTAAGGGAA
>NZ_WTFC01000006.1:0-60031 GCF_009795795.1 Gilliamella sp. Pas-s95
TATCTAATATAGTTGACCGAGATAACATCAAAGAATGCCAATCCGCCATTAAACAGTTACAACATATTCGCGCCTCGTTAGATGTTATCAAAGGGCTATTGTGTGTAGGTTGGAAAATGAAAATGATATCACACGGTGCTTTTGCTTTATTCAACCAATCCATCGACAACATCCAAAAGCAGACCACTGGTTGGCAACATTGGTTTATGGCGCAGGTGAATGATGAGGATTTAAGCTAAGGCCAAAACTAAAACAAAATTAAAAAAGCGCATTAATTTAAACGTTTTTATTTCACAAAAAACACCTTATTTACTCACAAAAAAGCGGTCAGAAAAGGTATTGATTTTATTAAAGTTTTTCTGGCTGTTTTTTTACAAAAACCGCCTAACAAAAACACAACACCCCATCCCAAAAACGATGGTTATGTTATTTGTCTTATTCCGGCGTCAGAATGTGCCGACAACATTTTAATTCTCTTATTTTTCAATCATTACCATAGCTAGGCTTTAAAACGGGAAAAACACCGGCACTAAAGCAATATCCACCGCCATAACCAAAAACGTTAACGGCACCCCAATTTTAACAAAATCCCCAAAACTGTACCCACCCGGTGCAACCACCATGGTTTTTATTGGTGATGATACGGGGGTAATAAATGAGGCGGAGGTGGCTATGGCAACCGTCATGGCAAATGGGTAGGGCGAATACCCAAATTTTAGTGCTAAATCAATGGCGATTGGCGCAATTAAAATAGCGGTTGCGGTATTGGATATAAATAATCCAATTGTTGAACATAATAAGAAAATAAATGTCAGCACCATATAGGGGCCGAACGAGGATAGGTGAACTTCAAGCCAAGCGGATATGAGCGAAATTCCACCCGTTTTATTGAGCGCGAGTGCAAAAGGCATCATGCCAATAATTAAAATTAAGGTTGGCCAGTGTATGGATTTATAAGCGTTAGTCATGTCAATGCAACGCGTGGCGCCCATAAGTAAGCAGGCAATTAAGGCCGCAACTACGTTGGGTACAATGCCGGTAACCATTAAGGTTATCATAATAGCTAAGTTGATTAATGCGGCCGGCGCTTGGCTGCTTGCTGGCGCTATGTCGTCAATGTCTGCTGGGTAGTCTAATACAACAAAATCATTGGTGCGAGTTTGTAATTTTTGAATCGATCCCCAATCACCACAGACTAATAATGTGTCGCTCATTTCTAAACGTTCTTGGAATAGGTTGTTGGTTTCAACCGGAGCGTGATTACGCCATATGCCGATGACTGTTAGGCAGTATTTTCCTCTGAAATCGATTTCGTTAAGTGTTTTGCCACACAGTGTTGATTCTGGTAGTAGAGCGACTTCGGCCATGCCGACTTGTTTTACTTGTTCCGAAAAATACTCACCCCGTAATATTTTGGGTTCAAGGTTATTGGTGGTTAAAAAAGTACGGTAATCGGCTTCGGAGTGCGACATGTCTAGTAGTAATATGTCATTTTCACGAAATTCGGTGGAACCATTAACGGGAATTAATACTTTGTGAAATTTACGCCAACGTTCAATACCAATAACATTTACGCCATGTTTGCTACGTAAATGTAAGCCATCGATAGTGCGTCCAACAAAAGGCGAGCCTGCTAGTATTTGTGCTCGATGAGCACGGCCAATTAATTTGTAGTCGCGAATAAGGTCGGTAATTTTGCGTCTTTGCGGTTGGGTGTTGTTTGGGGTGATTTGTTCGGCAGTGAGTAGCCAATTGCGTGTTAGTAGGCAATAAGTCACACCAACAATTAGAACACCAATGCCAATTGGCGTAATCGAGAAGAAGCTGAATTCAGTTAATGCCGAGCGGTTTAACTCACTATTAACAACTAGGTTTGGCGCCGTTGCGACTAATGTCATCATGCCGCTAATGAGTGCTGCTATGCATAGTGGCATCATTAATTTTTTGACATGAATACCTGTATGATTTGCAATGCTAATGGCAACGGGGATGAAGATGGCAACAACGCCTGTTGAGCTCATTATTGAACCCAGTAAGGCGGCGCCTAGCATGATGCAGGTGATGATGCGTATGTCGTTTTTGCCCGCGATTTTTAATATGTATTCGCTCATTTTGTATGATATGCCGGTTCTGACAAGGCTTTCGCCAATAACAAAGAGTAGCGCAATTAAAATGATGTTGGGATCGCTAAATCCTGATAGTGCTTCGGTAGGGGTTAATACGCCTGTGATGGTGATTGCCGTGATGGTGAGTAGGGCGATAATGTCCATTCTTAATTTGCTGAATGAAAACATTAAAATAGCTATTAATAATAATAAACAGACGGTAATCAGCGGATAGTATTCAATAATGTTATTCGGTAAGAATTGTGTAATTGATGATACTAATTTATGCTCAGGTGACAAATGTTCCACAAAAAGTAGCTCTATAAATGTCGATTATATTTTGCACATAATACCTTGATTTATTGCAATAGGGAATATTTTTGCATTAAGTTTATATGACAAAATTTGTTCTATTATGACATTTTTAACATTTTTTGCTGTTTTTTTTATCGCCTATTCGCTTTACCGAAAAGTAGGTGTAATTTAAGTAATTTAAATTATTTAACCCGTAACTTTTTTAGGAGAAAGTATGTCGTCAAAAAAAACCGTTGCACAAATAATTGTTGATGTTTTGTCCGAAGCTGGTGTTAAACATTGTTATGGTATTGTTGGTGATACCTTGAATTATATTACCTCTTCTATTAAAAAAAGTAATATCGAATGGGTGCATGTCCGCCATGAAGAGGTTGGCGCTTTTGCAGCAGGAGCAGAAGCGTATTTAACTGATCAAATTACGGCTTGCGCCGGTTCGTGTGGGCCGGGGAGTTTGCATTTTATTAATGGTATTTACGAAGCTCAACGTAATAAAGTGCCGGTTATTTTATTGGCAAGTCAGCTAGTGACTTCACAAAAAGGTACTGATTTTCCGCAAGAAGTCGATTTTGAATCTATTTATAAAAACTGTTCTGTATTTTGTCAGGAAATCAATGATCCTACTCAAGCAAGACAAATAACGACAGCCGCAGTTCAAGCCGCAATTAATCAACGCGGTGTGGCGGTTTTAGTGATACCTTATAATATTAGTTTAGTTAAAGTAGAGGATAATAGCGGGCATAAGATTTATCACCCTAAACCGGTTATTCGCCCATCTAATGAAGAACTTAATCAAATTGCTGAAATACTTAATAAAAATCAAAATATCGCTATTTTTGCTGGGCAAGGTGTTTGTGAAGCTCATGATGAACTTGTTGGGCTTGCTGAAAAATTAAAATCGCCTATTGTGCATACCTCTAGAGGTAAGGATTTTGTTGAATATGATAATCCGTATAATGTGGGGATGACGGGGATGTTTGGTATGGAGTCGGGAACGACGGCGATTAAAGAATGTGATGTGCTGCTTATGTTAGGTGCTGATTTTGCATGGTCGCAGTTTTATCCAGATAAAGCCACTATTATTCAAGTTGATATTGATGCGACCCATCTAGGACGACGTCATCCTGTGAGTGTTGGGGTTGTTGGTAGCAGTAAACCAACGTTGGCAGCTTTAATTCCTTTAGTGGATGAAAAAAAAGATACTAGTTTTGTAGAAAAATGCCGTGAATTGTATACCAAATCAATGAATAAATTGAATAAGAAAGCAGTGCCTTCGCAAACAACAATTCATCCTCAATATTTAACAGAGCTTGTTGATAAATATGCAACAGAAGATGCCGTGCTCTGTGCCGATGTTGGTTCCGCTATGGTTTGGGCTTGTCGGCATTTTAATACCAATGGAAAAAGGCGCACAGTAATTAGCCTAAAACATGGCACAATGGCAAATGCAATGCCACAAGCATTAGGTGTTCAAAAAGCATTTCCTAATCGGCAAGTTATTACTTTATCAGGTGATGGCGGTATTAGTATGTTGATGGGTGACTTGTTAACCACAATTCAAGAAAAGTTGCCAATCAAAATTATTGTGCTTAATAATAGTTCTCTCAACTTTGTCGAATTGGAGCAGAAATCTGAAGGGTTGGTTGATCACTATACCGATTTACAAAATCCTAATTTTGCTAAAGTTGCCGAATCCATGGGACTATTTGCAATAAGAGTTGATAGCTCTGATTTACTTGAGGAGGCGATGCAATCATTTTTATCACACCCCGGCCCTGCCTTGTTAGATGTGAAAACTAGCTCTAATGAGTTAGTAATGCCTCCTGAAATTCTACCATCGCAAGTTATGGGGATGGCTCTTTATAGCGTAAAAGCTTCATTACACGGGAAAATGGGGGATGTTGTTAATTTACTGGTAGATAATTTTATCAAGAAGTAATTTATACTTAAGATCTCTGCCGCTATATGCGGCAGAGTGTTGGTACTAGAAGCTGACAGCGCCTTCTTCTGCTGAGGTTAAATTTTCACGGATAATAGTGAAAAGTTCACGTCCACAACCTTGATGAGAATCGATGAGATCAAATGGGGCTGGGTGGCGTTTAGTTAGTTCTGCTTCGTCGACAAGTAGTGTGATTTCGCCAGTTTGGCCATTAACGCGGATTATGTCGCCATCTTGTACTTTACTTAATAAACCACCATCATAAGCTTCAGGTGTGACATGGATAGCCGCCGGCACTTTGCCAGACGCGCCCGATAGTCGACCATCGGTTAATAAGGCAACTTTGTAACCTTTATCTTGTAGTACGCCTAGCGGTGTGATCAGTTTATGTAATTCTGGCATGCCAATGGCTTTGGGGCCTTGATAGCGTACAACAACTACGCAGTCTTTATCTAATTTGCCCGCTTTATATTCAGCATCTAAATCGTATTGGCTATTGAAAACAACGGCTGGGGCTTCGATAATTTGGTGCTCTGGCGCGATAGCCGATGTTTTCATTACCGCCCGCCCAAGGTTGCCTGACATGACTTTTAGCCCACCATGTGAGTTAAATGGTTTGTTTATTGAAGCAATGACGTTTTCGTCTAATGATTTGGTTGGACCTTCGCGGAAAACAAGTTGGCCATTTTCTAATATTGGTTCTTTGGTATAGCGGCTTAGGCCGTGGCCTGCAACAGTTTCAACATCTTCATGTAGTAAACCACCTGCCAATAATTCCCTTACTAATAAAGCTGTGCCACCAGCTGCTTGGAAGTAGTTGATGTCGGCGGGACCATTTGGGTAAATTCGACAAAGTAGTGGTACGGCGGTTGACAGGTCTGAGATATCATCCCAATTAATAATAATTCCTGCCGCTTTTGCCATCGCGACTATATGCATCGTTAAATTGGTTGACCCACCAGTTGCGAGTAATGCAACGAGTCCATTGACGATGACCTTTTCGTCCACCATTTTGCCAACAGGCATGTAATTACCTGATTGTTGGGTTAAGCGAGTAATTTGTTTGGCCGCTGCATTGGTTAATTCAAAGCGCAATGCGGTTTCTGGCTGAACAAATGCAGCACCGGGTAAATGTAATCCCATTAATTCAATTACCATTTGGTTACTGTTGGCAGTGCCATAAAAGGTACACGTTCCGCTAGTGTGATACGAGGCTGATTCTGATTCTAATAAATCTTCACGCGTTGCTTTACCTTCTGAATAAAGCTGGCGAATTCGGACTTTTTCTTTATTCGCTAATCCTGATGGCATTGGTCCTGCAGGTATGAAAATGGCAGGTAAATGTCCAAAGGTTAATGCGCCGACAAATAATCCCGGTACGATTTTGTCGCAAATGCCAAGGTATAAAGCGCCATCAAACATGTTGTGTGAAAGACCAACTGCAACAGACATGGCAATGATGTCTCGGCTCATTAATGACAGTTCCATTCCGGGTTCACCTTGGGTTACGCCATCGCACATTGCCGGTACTCCTCCCGCCATTTGTCCAACCGCGCCCACTTCGTGAAGCACTTTGCGGATTTGTTCAGGGTAAAATTCGTAAGGTTTGTGCGCTGAAAGCATGTCGTTGTAAGAGCTGATGATGCCAATGTTGCTTTTTAATATATTTTTTAGATCGTTTTTGTCATCAATACAACAAGCGGCAAAACCATGGGCCAAATTACTACAAGGCAAACTGGCGCGGGTGACTTTGTTGCGCATTGCCTTTTCTATTTTTTGTAAATAAGCTTCGCGCGATGCTTTTGAACGTTCAATAATTCTTTTTGTTACAGCTTGGACAGTTGAATTCACATTGACCTCTTCTTTGTTCGCTTATGTTTTATTTTCTTTTCTTTTCTTTTTTAGCAATGGCATGTTGCGCGTATTACTTGCTCAGTATCATGCACAACGTCTTTTAATGGTTGCTCAATGTTGATGTTGTAGACATCTTTTTCATCGGCTGTTGGCTCTTCAAGTGTATCAAATTGCGATTGAAGCATGCCGGTTTTTTGGTAGTGGCCTGTGCGTTTCGCTAGGCGTTCAGCGATGACATCGAAACTGCCTTTTAAATAAATAAAATGTACGTTTTCATTTTCACCACGGATAATATCCCGATATTTTCGCTTTAATGCCGAGCAGATAATAATCGAAACATCGTTAACATTACTCATGGCAAATGCGGCATTGCTGATTAAGTTAAGCCAAGGCATTCGATCTTCATCATTTAAAGGCGTGCCACTGCGCATTTTTAAAATATTGGCTTTAGGATGTAAAAAATCACCATCTAAAAACGCGGCATCTAAGTTATAAGCTACTTGTTTGGCTACCGCTGATTTACCACAACCCGATACACCCATTAATACAAAAACTTGTTTGTTTTTTTTTGTCATTGCTGTTCCTTAGTATACCTTTGATTGTTACGGGTAACATTCTTGCACGTTAATCTTTTTTTGCAATTGAAAAAAGTTTTTTTTGTGATCTGGATCAGATTTTATTTTTAATTCTTAAATAGATAGCACACTATTTATTTGAGGTTGATATTTCTTAAGTCTTACATGGTACATTGGGTATTGCCGAACAAATGGTTAAGCAATCGATTTCTTTATTTAATTTCCTAATTTTACAAAGATAATTTTGTTTGATTTTGATTTAAGTAATAAGAAATAATTTGTACTGACTAGATTCATAGTAAGCATTGAAATCACAATCAAGTATGGCTTACTATGAATGGTTTTATTCTTTATTTAGTGATATCTCCCATAATTTGTTTAAATGTTGAAAAAGAACAGAACCCCTTCGCATTGGTTGGGCAGTTTGTCATGGTTAGCGTAACTTTTTGTGGTGGATTATTACGATTTAATGGTGATAAATTGCGAATTTGTTCAGTGGATTGGTAAAAGTATTCTATTTTCATTAAATTCTCACCACTACGATTGTCGCGCCATTTTTCAAATACGACTTTACCTCCGATCGGTGTGGTTTCAAATTGATTAGGCAAGTTATAGGATTGAATTTGCATAGCGGAAAATAATGAAGCAACATTGGAATCGTGCCCCACTAAAAGAGTGAATTTAGCTGTGTCTCCATTGTCAGTAAAAGCGTGATTAATATAATTCACTAAATTTGCAGAAACATGTTTTGCCACGGTAGGTGAGCCAAATAGTACAGTATTATAATGCTCTTTAATAGCAACAAGTTGTTTTAACTGTTGCTCATCTTTTATTTTACCCCAAGCAATCTTTTTTAAAGGTGTTCCTTCATAATATTGTAAAATGAAGGCGTCAGCAATTGATGTGCCGGTACGCAGTGGTCCAGTAATGCCTGGTTCTTTTCCTTTTTCTATTATTAATTCTGTTGGTAAATCAATAAAGTCGCACTGTTTGTCAGTTATGCAATTAGTTGATTTTTGATAATCAATTATCTTAGCCATATTTTGATATGCGTTGTTAAGTTTTTTATTTAAACCTGTAATACCATTTACATCCGCATTTTGGTTAATTGAAGCAATAGCAGCCTGCTTAAATTCAACACTGTCATCTCTAATTACAGGGGAAAATAAGGGATCCATTTGACCAAGTTTTTCTTTATGAACGATCGGTAAAATACATCCGGGGAAGGCACCGACAATAAAAAACTGACCTGTTGCAATAGTTCGTTGAAGACTATTAGTATAAATATAAACATCTTTTTCGTTTGGACAGTTATCGGCGGTTAATAATTTATTATCGGCTAACCACTGACTAAAATAGTGGCCAAAATAGCTTTCTAATGCTCCTCCTCGTGTCGTTAAATAACTGGCTGGTGTATCCCACTGTGGCCATTGATTGGGGGTGATTTTTCCTAGAGTACTTGTTGGACTAGCTAACGGAGCACGTAAACCATGGCGACTAAAAACCACAACTTGCTCTAAAGTGTAATCATCATGGTTATCTGCTGCATATGTTGAAAATGATACAATACATGCTAAACCGAATATCCCTTTTAATACTATTTTTTTCATATGTTTTCCTCTGAATTATATAGATGATGATTTCATTGATGCAATGCTTAATTTTTTTATGGTAATTGTTGTCTGCACAATGTTTTTATAAGAATAAAAACTGATTCTCGGTATTTGAGTTTTAATTGGATTATGCAATAACGGCTTTCTTTATTTTTTGTAAAAAGATAATCCTTGATAAGAATAAAAGAAATGAAATTTTATGCTATAAGTGATGGTGCTCACAAATTTTCCCCTTTATGAGCAAGATAGTTGAAATTTACAGTCGTTTAGAATAGAAACATAATAGGTTTTGTGCTTAATTAAGTATGATGAGTGAATTAGGCTTTTTTTAATATAGATAATTTTATCGATTATTTTGTTTCGAGCAGGCATTGTTATTTTTTATAATGCTTAAAACACTCGAAACTAAAACCACTAATAATTATGATGCATTAGCTGTCTTTTTGACTCGCTCAACAAACATCATTACCACAAAAGCAATAACCGTTAAATAGATGATGTAAGCCCCATAAGTTGCTAACATATCAATCAGCGAACGCCCTCGCATGGCAAAATCGCGGAAAAACCGAAATAACCAAACTAATGGAAATGCGTGGCTAATGTAGTATGTCCAAATTGGCATAATACCCACTGCCATTGTCGATCCCCCCATAATAAACCCCGGCGGAACCAAGAAGATCATTCGGCCTGCACCTTCGCCCGGATTTTTTGTTGTCCAAGAAAGTAAAAAGGCTAACCAACCAAAAGCAAGCCCTGTCATAAATACACTTGGTACAAAAGCAAAATAGTTACCTTCAAAACGCAGTTGTCCAAATATTACCAGTATAGCGGTAATAAGAGTTAATGCGGTTGTGTAAAATAGCGCATAAGGAATTGTTCTTGCAAGTAAAGGTAAGAAGCCTCTTTCTATGGCCATTTGCCACATGCCGGTTACTTTTAATCGACCAATAATCATTAATGAGGTTAACCCGTAAGTTAATGATGAAAAAAAGTAAACAAAATAAATAATTGTTGAAATTGTCGATGAACTCGCTGGATTAAACAGGTAACGTGTTTTAAGTTGCATGGGTGATAAGGTCGCTTCAATGCCTTCTTTACCAAGCCCTAATGCGGCGATTTTACCAACACTCAGTTCGGCACCTAATTCAGGAATATATTCATTAAGACTTTGTAGTACTTTGGCATTTTGTGCATCATTGGTATCATCAGCAAAATAACCTAGGCGAACGGTTTGCTCGCCTTTTTTTAAGCTTTTTTCTAAGCCTTTAGGAATATATAAAACACCTAAATTACGGTCGTGTGAAACTAAGGTTATGGGGTTTACTGGCGATCTTATGACCTCGGTCACTTCAATGTAAGGTGACGTATTGACTTTACTAATTAATTCCGTCGAATAATTTGAACCGTCAAGGTCAATCACCGCAATTTTACCTTCAAATACGGCTCCGTGACTTAATACCATTGAAAATACCAGTGAAACAATGGCCGCTAAGCCAAGCGAGACTTTATAATAAGGTATAAAGTGACCTGACAACATAGCATCAAGCTCTTCGAGCATAGATTTAATGATGTTTTGCATCATTGAACCACCTCAAGTGTCATTCCGGTTAATAGTTTTGGAATCGATTCTATGTAAATTCTAACTTGATAAGAGGTTAGATCGGCTTGACCACGTTCTCGAGTCATACGTAAATCGGCAAATGATGGTGCAGCGGTGGCAAAGCGCACTTTACCTTTTACTTCTTTATTCAGTGCAATCACATTAGCGGTGATAGTTGTGTCAGGTTGATAATCATTCACCATTTTTTCATTCACATAAATGTCGATATATTTGCGGTTAGTTTCTAACAATACTGCGGGTGCGCCGTTTGGTACTATTTCGCCATCTTCAAACATCAGTTTTAATATTTTTCCATCTTCAGGTGCTGTTAACGTTAGTCGTTCATAATTGAGTTGTAGCTGTTTTAATTCGGCTTCACCTTGCGCAAGTTGTGCTTTAAGCTGTGCTAATTGATTTTGGCGATTTTGGAGTTTTTGCCGAGCAATTAAGATGGACTTTAATGTCATGCCGGTTGCATTTTGTGTTTGTTCAAATTGGCTTATTTGTTCTGGTGTTGCGCCAATCATTAAAGTCGATAATTGACTTTCAATTTGCACAACTTGCATTTTGGCATTAATAAATGCATTACGTGCATTATCAAGTTGTGACTGTGAGTTGCCACCTGTTTTTCGTAATTGGGTTTGGCGATCAAATTCAGTTGTCGCTAAATTTTGAGCAGATTTTGCTGCTTCTAAATTGGCTTGTACTTCTTCAATTTTGCGCCAAGTTGTTAATTCTGAAAGGTTAGTCTCGTTTTCCGTAATTTCAATAGCGGCTTGTTCTTGATTGACTGCTGCTTTTTGGCTATCAACTAAAGCTTGTAAGCGATCGATAGCCAGCTTGGTATCGATATCTTCTAATTGCATTAACCGATCACCTTTTTTAACCATTTGTGACTCTTGCACAAATCGTTGGGTGACTTTTCCGCCGACATTTTGAAAGGCAATATTAATTTCGTCAGCCGTTAATACGCCAGATTTAATGCTTTTGGCAACAGATACCGCATCATTTCTTGAACCTACAAAGATTAAAAATGAGCCAAAAATGAGTAGAAGTAAAAAGATAACAGGAATTTTGACATTTTTTTTCATATATAGATTATTTTCCATTTATTTAGTCAGCTAACTATTTAGGTAAAAAGAATGACTTTAATGATTAAAGTCTGTTATTTTCGTAATAATTTGCGCAACATCACAATTAAAGACTCTTGTTCTTGCGAGTTTAACACCTGCGCAAAAGCGCGAATCGATTTAAGGTGGTTAGGCAATGCCTCTTGAATCAGCCTTTCACCGGCATCTGTTAAGGTGATTAGGCGAGAGCGACCATCTTCACCACTTTTTGTCATCGAGATTAAAGGCGCTGGAGATGCCAGCATGCGTTTAACCATGACAGATACCGTCGCCGGTGTGACGCCAATGCGCAAAGCAAGATCGCTGGCACAGGTTTCACCTTCTGAATACAGTGACATCAGTAGGGCAAATTTACCCTCAGAAACGCCGTAATCCTTATCTAATTGTGCATAGATATTCGCGCGAATGAGATCGGCGGTTGTGATTAAACTTAAAACCAGATCAACACCGGAAACTTCAACAATGTCATTATTAAATCTTTGTGCACGTGCTAAGGTTTCACGTGAAGGAAGTTTTCTTGAATTGTAATTCAATTATCATTACTCGATTTATTTAGTCGGCTAATTATAAACATTTAATTATGGTTGGCAACTTTTTTAGCTGTTTTTATCGATTTGCCGGGTAATTAAGTCGGGTATTTTGATAGGCATTTTTGATTTTTATCTATTTTTAAACAAGCCTTATCTGCAAATTATGACTTCAACAATCACTCTTACTACTAAAGTGGTAATCCTTGAGGGTAGTTATAATCTGTACAAAGTTTCATACAATGTTATCAAAATAAAATTAAATCATTAAATTAAAATAAAATTGGAGTTTTGTATGAGTAAAACCAATCTCGTTATTATTGGTAATGGGATGGTTGGGCACCGTTTTGTCGAAGAGTTAATTGATAAAAAGCAGTCCAATCAATTCAATATTACTATTTTCTGTGAAGAGCCACGTCTTGCCTATGATCGGGTGCATCTTTCTTCTTATTTTTCTGGGCATACTGCCGAAGCGCTTTCTCTGGTTCGTGAAGGATTATACCAAGAGAATAATATTAATATTTTACTTAATGAACGGGCTATATTAATCAATCGTCAGCGTAAGGAGGTGCATTCTCAACAAGGACGAATTGTTGCTTATGATAAATTGATTATTGCGACAGGATCTTATCCTTGGGTGCCGCCGATTAAAGGGGCTGACGGCTTGGATTGTTTTGTTTACCGTACGATAGAAGATCTTGATGCCATTAGAGAATGTGCAAAGCGTTGTAAAAAAGGCGCTGTTGTGGGTGGTGGCTTGTTAGGGCTTGAAGCTGCGGGCGCTTTGAAAAACTTAGGTATGCAAACGCATGTGGTTGAGTTTGCCCCAGTGCTAATGGCTGAACAGCTTGATGTGCAAGGCGGAGAACAATTACGTCGTAAAATTGAAGAGATGGGGGTCGGGGTTCACACCAGTAAAAATACCCAAGAAATTATTCACACACCTGAAGGTAAAATCATGCAATTTGCAGATGGTTCTGCACTTGAAGTCGATTTTGTTGTTTTTTCAACAGGTATTAGAGCAAACGATAAATTAGCTCAAGAGTGTGAGTTAGAAATCGGTCCACGCGGTGGGATTGTGATTAATGATTATTGTCAAACATCGGATTCTGATATTTATGCTATTGGGGAATGTGCTTGTTGGCAAAGCAAGGTTTTTGGTTTGGTTGCACCTGGCTATAAAATGGCTCAGATTGCCTTAGCCCATTTAATGGGGCAAGCTGATAAATTTGAAGGCGCCGATATGAGTGCCAAGCTAAAACTAATGGGGGTCGATGTTGGTAGTATTGGCGATGCTAAAGCGAAAACTGTGGGCAGTCGTAGTTATGTTTACTTAGATGAGACAACGCCAGTTTATAAAAAATTAGTCGTTTCGAGTGATAATAAAAAACTCTTGGGTGCGGTATTGGTCGGCGATACTTCGGATTATAGTAATTTATTACAATTAATGCTTAATGATATGGATTTGCCCGAACACCCAGATACGTTGATACTACCAGCACATGCAGGTGCAAAGCCGGCTATGGGGGTTGATGCGCTTCCCGATTCAGCACAAATTTGTTCTTGTTTTGATGTGACTAAAGAAAAAATTATTCATGCGATTAATGCAGGTTGTCATACAGTTGCTGCCATTAAGGCAGAAACTAAAGCCGGCACTGGATGTGGTGGCTGTATTCCATTAGTTACGCAAATTCTTAATTTGGAATTAGCTAAACAAGGGATCGAGGTCAGTGATGCTTTATGTGAACATTTTAAATACTCGCGCCAACAGTTATATCATTTAATTCGTGTTGAAGGCTTAAAGTCATTTGATGAAGTGATTAAAAAACATGGTAATGGCTACGGTTGTGAAGTTTGTAAACCTACAGTTGGATCGTTATTAGCATCATGTTGGAATGATTATATTCTTAAAGATAATTTAATTCCTTTGCAAGATAGTAATGATATTTTCTTAGGTAATATTCAAAAAAATGGTACTTATTCTGTTATTCCCCGCAGTGCCGGTGGCGAAATTACACCAGAAGGATTAATTGCCATTGGTCAAATAGCTAAAAAATATCAACTCTATTCTAAAATTACCGGATCACAGCGTATAGGTTTATTTGGTGCACAAAAAGATGATCTGCCTGCTATTTGGAAAGATCTAATAGGAGCAGGGTTTGAAAGTGGCTATGCTTATGCTAAAGCGTTAAGAATGGCAAAAACCTGTGTGGGTAGCACTTGGTGTCGATTTGGTGTAGGTGATAGTGTGGGGTTGGGGGTAGAACTTGAAAACCGCTATAAAGGTATTCGTGCACCGCATAAATTTAAACTGGGTGTATCTGGTTGTACGCGTGAATGTGCCGAAGCGCAAGGTAAAGATATTGGGGTGATTGCCACTGAAAAGGGATGGAATCTTTATGTCTGCGGTAATGGGGGAATGAAGCCTCGTCATGCCGATTTACTTGCTGCGGATCTCGATAAAAATACACTAATTCAATATATCGATCGTTTTTTGATGTTTTATATTCGCACTGCAGATAAATTACAGCGAACGTCAGTTTGGCTTGAGAATTTAGAAGGTGGTATTGATTATTTGCGAAGCGTTATTATAGACGATAAGTTAGGTGTTAATGCGGAACTAGAAAGTGAGATGGCACGCTTACGTAAATTAATGGTATGCGAATGGAAAGAAACGGTTGAAAATAATGCAAACCAAATTCGATTTGCGCATTTTATTAACAGCAGCAAACGGGATGAAAATGTGCAAATTGTACCTGAACGCGATCAGCATCGACCAGCTACAGCAGAAGAACGTAAAGTAATGTTAGGGGAATAATATGAGTCAATGGATAACTATTTGTAAACTTGATGATATTTTGCCAGGTACTGGCGTTTGTGCTCTGGTCGGTAATGATCATGTTGCTATCTTCCGTCCTTATGATAATGCTGAGCTTTATGCGATTAGTAATATTGATCCTTTTGCTAAGGCCAGTGTTTTATCTCGTGGCATTATTGCGGAGCACGAAAATCAGTTATGGGTGGCAAGCCCACTAAAAAAACAACGGTTTCGTTTAAAAGATGGCTATTGTTTTGAGGATGAACAATACTCGATCGCTCATTATGAAGTCATCGTTAATGATGATGGGATGGTACAAGTAAAATCGCACTAAACTTACTTTTAAAAGGACAAAGTTGTTATGTATACAGAAACAATTAATAAATGTGCAGCCAATGCTGCGCGCATTATTCGTTTGGCAAAAACAAATCCATTTGGTTTTTGGGTAAGTTCTGCTATGGCTGGGGCTTATGTAGGGCTTGGTATTATTTTAATTTTTACTTTAGGAAATCTTGTTGATCCAGCAATCAGACCGTTAGTTATGGGAGCAACGTTTGGTATTGCATTAACGTTGGTTGTTATAGCCGGATCGGAATTATTTACTGGGCATACTATGTTTTTAACGCTTGGCGTTAAATGCAAAAAAATTACCCATGGCCAAATGTGGTTAGTATTACCGCAAACATGGTTAGGTAATTTATTAGGATCAATTTTTGTAGCTGCATTGTATTGTTATGCGGCAACGCCTTTATTATCCACTGATACCAGCTTGGTTCATACCGCAGCATTAGCCAAAACATCGGCTACGGCGTCTGCATTATTTTTTAGAGGTGTGTTATGTAACTGGCTAGTTTGTTTAGCAATTTGGATGGCTAATCGAGTTGAAGGATCAGCAAAATTTATTGCTATTTGGTGGTGTTTATTAGCATTTATTGCTTGTGGTTATGAACACTCGGTTGCAAATATGACCTTATTTGCTCTTTCGTGGTTTGGTCATCATAGTGATGCTTACACATTAGCTGGAATTGGTTATAATTTGTTATGGGTTTCATTAGGAAATCTTGTATCTGGCGCATTATTTATGGGGCTAGGATATTGGTATTCAACGCCGAAAGCAGAGCGCCCAGCATAACCACTTAATTAACGAGATGTTATTACCATAATCAACCTAGGAGGGGAATGTATAGTGAATAATTCCCCTTCTTTTAAAAAGTACTAAATTGTTTAGTCTTCTATTTTGTGTTAATTGTTATTAATGATACAAAATAGCGGGGTGATTAAAAGTAGGCTAATCAATAAAGTTCTATTATTAGAGGCTAGGTGTTGGTGGTTTTTTTAAACAGAGAATGTTCTATTTTGAGGTGTTATGGATTATTTCCCCCTATTTTGTAAGTTAGAAAACCGTGATTGTTTATTAGTCGGTGGTGGTGAAGTCGCTGAACGTAAGGCGCGATTATTGCTTGAAGCGGGTGCCCGTATCACAGTGAATGCGCAAACATTTAATGAACAATTTATGTGTTGGCATGAGCAAAAACAACTTACCCTAGCTCAAGGGGAATTTAATGCTGAATTACTTGATAATAAGTGGCTAGTCATTGCTGCGACAGATTGCCAAGAGACTAATCAAAAAGTGAGTATTGAGGCTGAAAAACGATGTATTTTTTGTAATGTTGTTGATGCGCCTAAAGCGGCAAGTTTTATTATGCCTTCAATTATTGATCGTTCTCCTATTATGGTTGCTGTCTCTTCAGAAGGGCATGCTCCTGTTTTGGCCAGATTATTGCGCGAAAAACTAGAGTCTATATTACCCCAACATTTAGGTAAATTAGCTAAATATGCTGGTTATTTACGCGATAAAGTTAAACTAACCTACCATACAATGACGGAACGACGTCGTTTTTGGGAAAGACTCTTTTCGCATGATAGATTAGCGCAAGCGCTTGCTAATAGTGATTTTGATGATGTTGAAAAACTCACGAATGAGTTATTTGATACATCGCTTGATGCCCGTGGCGAAGTGGTTTTAGTTGGCGCAGGGCCTGGTGATGCGGGATTATTGACGCTAAAGGGATTACAACAGATCCAACAAGCGGATATTATTGTCTATGATCGATTGGTCTCAGATGACATTATGAATCTTGCTCGTCGAGATGCTAAGCGTGTATTTGTTGGTAAACGAGCCGGATTCCATTGTGTTCCTCAAGATCAAATAAACCAGATTCTTTTACAGCAAGCGCAAAAAGGTAAGCGTGTTGTACGCTTAAAGGGCGGCGATCCCTTTATTTTTGGTCGTGGCGGTGAAGAGCTTGAAACATTATTTAACGCTGATATTCCTTTTTCTGTCGTACCTGGAATTACAGCCGCTTCAGGTTGCTCTGCCTATAGCGGCATCCCATTAACGCATCGAGATTATGCCCATAGTGTGCGTTTAATCACTGGTCATTTAAAAGATGGTAGTCACCTTGATTGGCAAAGCCTAGCGGCTGAAAAACAGACGTTAGTCTTTTACATGGGATTGTCGCAAGCTGAAAATATTGAAAAACAATTAATTAAGCATGGTATGAATGCAAATACGCCGGTAGCTATTGTTGAAGAAGGCACTACGACAAAACAAAAAGTAGTATCGGGATTATTATGTGATTTAACACAATTATCTTTGCAAGCTTGTAGCCCAAGTTTAATTATTATTGGACCTGTTGTGGCATTACGTGAAAAGCTCAGTTGGTTTTCTGAACATTAAGCGGAATAGATATGTTAGTTTTAGTTATGCGCAATTCTAAAATTATATTTTCTTGCCACTTATTAAAAATTTAGTTATTAACTTTAAAAAACGGCTAATGAAATAGATCATTAGCCAATGAATAAAGTAGCTATCAATTTAATATGGGCATGATGCTAGCTAAATGATGAGATAAAAATATCAGGTTGGGGTATCAACATCATCCCAATCTGCATTTTCAAAGCAAGTTAACCAATTTAATGCATAATGGCGTTCTTGAATAACATCACTTATAATCGATGCAGGTGGTTGCTTATCTTTCATTCGAAAATCTGTGGTTATCCAATGTAAGCGGTAGTGCAAATCTAAAGCATCTAACAATTCACTAACAGGTCTTAAGGTCACTGTAGACATGTCTTGCTCATTATGTTGCATTCCTTCGTCAACTAGCGATGAAACATCGCAAAAAGTATCAGCAAAAGGGAGCTCAGATTGCCAATTGATCGCCCATTGTAAAGGTAATAGAGCCTCATATTTCCAAGACATATCGATCACATCTTGCTCTGTTGGTTGCCCGCTATAAATAAAGTCATGTTCATTATTTGATAAAGCCGCAAATCCTATTGGGCAACGTTCTTTAAATTCCATTGGATTAATCGGATCATTCTCGCGAAAACTTTCAGCTTGAATACCTGTTAACATTATCGCTAAAGCACGTTTAGTTACCTCATCAGGCGTTCTAAGAATTACTTCGGATTCGGCAATAACCGGTGGTAAATGTGTCGGCGTATGCAATCCCAATTTGGCTAAATACTGCTCCGTTTTTGTTTTGCGCTTTAATGCTTCTGGTGGGTAAGGGATAACTGCATCTAAATCAATATCACCATCAGGATATTGTAATACATCTCCATCAGGATTACGAATAGTTCCATCCGGCATCAATATAATGGCATTTGCCTGCCAGCCCCAAGTGGTAAATTCACCGAAATTATCTTCTTCAATCTCAAAGGCAAATTGATGTTTAACTCGTTGGATATGGCGATACAAAGCATAACGATGTGAATTCATCTGCCCATCTCCTGCTTGCATGACATAACCGATAAAACCATCAAGGTGTTTCATCAATTCAGAATCATCTAATCCGCGATGATATAAACGTTCACAAGGGAAATCAATGGCTGGTGGATGTGTTACTGTAGAATAAGCATTGATCAATATTGGCATTTCAAACATTCCTATTTTAGATTTTGTGTGTTTTATGGCTATAACTAGCGGCTATTTGTTCATCCAATTCTATTATAAGTTATTGTACTTTTGTAGTTTTGAATGACCATGCTCCATTTTTGTGTTTGATAATTATCTTATTAAGGATAACGCATGAAGATTTATCTATTTTTATTTTTCAATGGATAATTTTATTCCTTACTTTGTAAATACCATACGGTCATTTCCATTCGGGATTTAAAATTAAGTTTTTTGAATATACTTTTGATGTGTACTTTCACTGTACTTTCTACGATACCAAGTTCTTTCGCAATCAATTTATTTGATAATCCTTGGACTAGTAAATTAAAAATTTCATTTTCTCTTGGTGTTAACAAGCTGACATCATGTATTTGCTTTGTAATTGGCTCTTTGTTATGACGCATATAATTGAGGATAATATGCGAAATAGCATTATCCATAATGAGCTTGCCTATCGAAATATCATGTAGCGATTTTAGAAAATCTTCAGGCTCCATATCCTTTAATAAATAACCATCTGCGCCGTTTTTTAGTGCTGTGATAATATCTTCTTTCGCATCTGATACTGTAAATATAATAATACGGCTAGAGATATTTTTCTCTCTCAAATAGCGTAATATTTCTAACCCGTTAACATCTTGCATATTGATATCAAGCAAAATAATATCGGGGTCGAGTTTTTCTGCTAGCTTAATGCCTTCTATACCAGAGCCTGTTTCCCCTACAACTTCAAAATGGTTTACTGTATTAATTAACTGTTTTACACCATTTCTTAACATTGGGTGATCATCAATAAGAAGTATTGAACTATTTATTTGTTCCATTTTTTACTCATCTGTAATGGAATGGTTTTGTTCGCTTTGAATGTTACCACAATTTGTGTTCCTTGGTTGGGATTACTATCTATTGCTAAATTGCCATTTAGTATTTCGACTCTATCACGCATAATAATTAGACCATAATGATTATCTTTTTTTAAATCATTTTGTAAACCAATACCGTCATCTTTTATGTAAATAGAGATGATTTGGTTATCATCTATTTTTAAACTCACTGAGGCATGTGAAGCTTTGGCATGTTTGTATATATTATTAAGTCCTTCCCGAATTACTTGTAATAAATGAAAAGCATATTTACTATTGATAATATTAAGTGGCAAGTGGTATTCAAACTGAATTTTGAATTGTAACTTTTGATTAAATTCTTCAATTAACTCCATTAAGCTGGCATAAAATCCAGTTTGATTAAGGCGTAAGTGGAAAGAGGTAATCAGTTCTCGTAACTGAGAGTAGGTGATATTGATCTCTTTACGCATGGTTGCTAATAAATCAATACTGTTTTGAGATGTTAAATCTGACTGCATTTGTAAGCAGCTAAGATGTATTTTTAAACAAGATAGTGATTGCGCTATCGAATCATGTAGCTCTCTAGCCATGGCTGAGCGCTCTTTCATTAATAAATATTGTTTTTGTTGTTCAACTTTTCTTTCTAGCTTCATTGCGGTGGTCATTTGTTCAATTAGTCCCATAATTAAGCTTTCTTGTTCATTAGTTAATATTACTTCTGTTGGTTGCAACGCAAATAATATCCCATATTTTTCCCCATTTTCTTGAAGATACCAATAACGCTGAAAACCATTTTGTTGATAAGACGTTGTTGTGGTTAAACAAGCACTACATTTGGAGTTTTGGCAGTAAGGTAGTTTGTGTTGATTATCGTAACTGATTTGTTGATAGTGGTTAGGATCATCGGATTCATAAAAGCGAATTTGAAATTGTGTTAATGGCACTAAATCTTCTAATTTACGTAGTATTTTTAAAAAACGTTCACACAGTGGTTCTGACGTATGTAATTGCTTGGTTGCTTGATATTGAAACGAAACAATTTTATTGGTTTCTTGTAATTTGGCTGTTTTTTCAATAACTTGTTTTTCTAGCAATAAATATTGTGATTCGATCTGTGCTGACATTTTATTGAAAGCTAATCCTAATAGATCAAATTCATCTTTTTTTGTTCCAATATTAAATCGTTGACTAAAATCGTGATTAGAAATTGCGTCAGCCATCTTAATCAGTTTTTTCCATGGAGCAAGGAGGTGGTGACGTAAGTAATAAATTTGAATAATTAAAAAACAGATGATGATAATGATAAATAATAGTTGTATTTGTGAAATATAATAAATTTTGTTTTCGGTTTTTTGATCAATTCTATGTACCAAATGATTAATACGATTAACATAGTTTTCGATATCAGTTTTTATATCATCAATTTTTTGTGCTTGCTTTATTTTGGTAGTAAGTTGTGTTTTCCAGTCGATTTCTAATTGATTAAATTCATTAATTAAGTTGTAGCGTTTTAAGATCATTAAATGTTGTTGTGATGAAGAAATATCCATAAAAATATTTAAACGGTCATACTCTTTTTCATTGAGTGGAATCATGGTCAGTAGTTGGTAGTTTTTCATTCTCAGTAACCCCAATTGATTGACCATATATGCACCACCTTTTGCATCATTGGCTACTTGAATTGAAAACGATAATGCGACTAAAGCAATAGCACCTAAAAAAAACATTAATAGCGTTAAACGATTAATAATTGATGCAGTGTAGCGAAATTTTTTTTTCGGCATATGAACACTCAACATTATTTTATAATTTTATTTTGAAGATAAATTGTAATTTATGATTGTAGCTTGAAAAACAGTATATCGCTGATCTTTTTTATCACTTTTTGCGATCTTTTGGTAAACAGCGCTTGCAACAAGGATAAATTTTGCGTAAAATTCACGCCCTATAAGATTAATCGCGCAGACATATATGTTTAATCAAGTAATCGTCTGCTTTTTATTGCGGAGTTAAGTATGTACGCAGTTTTCCAAAGTGGTGGTAAACAACACCGAGTTAGCGAAGGACAAGTCGTTCGCTTGGAAAAAATTGAAGTCGAAACAGGTGCAGAAGTTGTTTTCGATAAAGTTTTAATGGTAGCAAATGGTGAAGACATCAAAGTTGGTGCTCCGTTTGTTGAAGGTGCAACAATTAAAGCAGAAATTGTTGAGCACGGTCGTGGCGATAAAGTGAAAATTGTTAAATTCCGTCGTCGTAAACACTATCGTAAACAACAAGGTCACCGTCAGTGGTTCACTGATGTGAAGATCACTGCAATCGCTTAATAGGAGTATCGAACAATGGCACATAAGAAGGCTGGTGGTTCATCACGTAATGGTCGTGATTCCCAAAGTAAACGTTTAGGTGTTAAACGTTATGGTAGTCAAGAAGTTCTTGCTGGTAACATTTTAGTTCGTCAACGTGGAACTCAATTCCACCCAGGTACTAATGTAGGTTGTGGTCGTGACCATACTCTATTTGCCTTAATTGATGGACAAGTAAAGTTTGAAGTTAAAGGACCTAAAAACCGTCGTTATGTTAGTGTAGTTGCTAATAGCTAATTTAAAAGCGGTTCAAAAGTTATAGAAGCCTCACAGTTATTGTGGGGCTTTTTTCATTTCTTGAAATTTATATAAAATTGATGGCGATATGATAAAACAGCAAAATGTTAAATTAGGTTTTGCACTTGCCATGTTAACTGCAGTGATGTGGGGCATTGTGCCAGTTGCAATGAAATATGCGCTAGTGGTTGTTGATCCATTGACGTTAGCTTGGTCGCGATTGGCTATTTCAGCACTTGGAATTACCATTTGGTTGGCTTACAAAAAGCAATTTCCTAATTTAATGATGTTTAAAAAACGTCGCCGTTTTATTTTATTGATGGTTGCTGGATTTGGATTGTTGGGTAATTTTGCATTATTTGCAAGTGCTGTTCAGTATCTTTCTGCTACAACAGCGCAGGTGGTTGGGCAAACTGGCATTGTGATATTTATGATTTCAAGTGCTTTTATTTTTAAAGAGCGACTAAGACCGACGCAGATTATTGGTATTTTAGTTTTACTCACTGGGCTTGTACTATTTTTTAATAAAAATATTGTCGATCTTTTTTCTAATATGTCTGCGTATGGTATTGGTGTTTGGCTTGGTTTATTGGCTTCTGTATCGTGGGCTTGCTATGCGCTTGCCCAAAAAGTGCTATTACGAAAATTACGTGCAGAACAATTACTTTGGTTAATCTATCTTATTTGCACTGTATTTTTGTTGCCTTTTACTTCACCAAGTAAAGTAGCCAATGCTGATGCAACGCAACTGTTTGCTATCATATTTTGTGGTTTGAATACCATTATTGCTTACGGGGCGTTAGTGATGGCAATGGAAAGGTGGCAAGCCGCACAAGTGAGTGCTATAACAACCTTAACACCATTATTTGCACTTATCTTTTCAGATTTGTTTGCATTAATTTGGCCTGAAAAGTTTGCTATGCAATATTTAAATATTTTAGGTTATATTGGCGCAGTGTCTGTTGTTGCGGGCGCAATGTTTGCCACCATTGGGCATTACCTTTGGCATCCAAGAAAAGGCTGGCTAATTAACCGCAATAAAGGGGAAGAATAATGAAATTTGTTGATGAAGCATCAATTCGAGTTGAAGCAGGAGATGGTGGAAACGGTTGTGTCGGTTTTCGCAGAGAAAAGTATATACCAAAAGGTGGCCCTGATGGTGGCGACGGTGGTGATGGTGGTGATGTCTTTTTTATTGCTGATGAAAATTTAAACACACTTGTTGATTTCCAGTTTGAAAAAAATTATCGCGCAGAACGAGGTCAAAATGGACAAGGTTCTGATTGTACGGGTAAACGTGGTCGAGATATTACTGTTAAAGTGCCCGTGGGAACACGTATTACGGACAAATATACTGGCGAAATTATCGGTGATTTAACGCATCATCAACAAAAAGTGTTAGTTGCCAAAGGTGGCTTTCACGGTTTGGGTAATGCACGTTTTAAATCATCGGTTAATCGTGCGCCAAGACAAAAAACCGATGGTACCCCGGGTGAAAAGCGTGATGTGCTATTAGAATTATTATTGCTTGCTGATGTGGGGATGTTAGGCTTGCCTAATGCTGGTAAATCAACCTTCATTCGCGCTGTTTCAGCGGCTAAACCGAAAGTTGCCGATTATCCATTTACCACTTTAGTACCTAGTTTGGGTGTTGTTCGAATGGATAATGAGCAAAGTTTTGTTGTTGCTGATATTCCAGGTTTGATTGAAGGTGCATCAGATGGCGCAGGGCTTGGTATTCGGTTTTTAAAACACCTTGAACGCTGTCGTGTTTTAGTTCATTTAATTGATATGGCGCCAGTAGATGAATCAGATCCGATAGAAAACGCTAAAGTAATCATTCAAGAAGTTCAACAATATAGTGAAAAATTAGCGAATAAACCACGTTGGTTAGTATTTAATAAAATGGATGTATTAGGGCCTGAAGAGAGTGCTAAACGTGCGGCTGAAATTGCTAAGGCGCTTGACTGGCAGGATAAATATTATGTTATTTCTGCCATTAATCAAGAAGGTGTTAAAGCGTTATGCTGGGATTTAATGGAATATATCAATGCTCATCCACGAGAAGCCGAACAAGAAAAATCATCACCCGAAAAAGTTGAATTTATGTGGGATGATTATCATCAACAAGCAATGGATGAAGCTTTTGATGAAGATGATTTTGATGATTGGGATGAAAGTGATGAAGAGGGCGTAGAATTTATTTATCAAAAATAATCAGTATTACGGTCTTTTTATCTTGATTTAGCTATTGTGTAAAATCCTTTTATAAAAGCAATAAAAGCAGAAAAGAAATTTTCTGCTTATTTTTTATATGGTTGAATATAAAACTTGTCTTATGAGATAAGTGAGTCAGGTATTTATTTTCATTTAATTTAGGAAAGCTTAAAAAATGCTTGCTTTTAGTAATGAGAATCATTATCATTATTATGTACTTTGTTAGAGCCTAAACAGCTTCTGAAAAAGTATGACATTGCTCACATTGCTTCCAATGTTTGCCAGACTAGCATCGCTAAGCTGGCTTTTTTATTTTTGGGTTATTCATAACTGTTTTATTTTCAAATACTAGTTATTTGCTAATTCATTGTTGATGTCAAATAAAATGAGTAATGCTGCGCTGCCGCCAAACTCTTTGGGTGCTTGGTGAAAACACATAATGCGAGGGTGTTGTGCAAGCCACATGGGTGTTTGTGTTTTTAATATATTTTTTCCATGCCCATACATGATGCATGCGCAATGGGCTCTTTCACGTAAACACGCGGCGATAAGCGCTGCAATCTCTTTTTTAGCCTCTTGCTGAGTGAGTCCATGTAAATCCAAAAAAAATTCTGGTTCATAAAATCCACGGCGTAATTTTTTTACTTCATAGGGATCGGCATTTTCTCGACTATAGCGGATAGGATCTTGTTGCAATAGCGGTTGATAATTATCGGAAAAATAAAACTCAGCATGTGTTTTTTCATGTTGTAGTTTTTGTGTTTCCATTATTTTTTTTGAGCGTTTCACCGGTTTATGAATAATAGTATCTTGTTTTAGCTTTTTGGTGTTACCAATACTATTTTTAAACAAGTTTATGTCATCTTGGTCTAAATTAAATTTATTTGGCATTAATTTTCACTCTGGGTAAACTTTTTGTTTAAATTCACACAAATCTTCTATAACGCAAGAACCGCATCTAGGCTTTCTGGCAATGCAGGTATAACGACCGTGTAATATTAGCCAGTGGTGGCAATTTATTTTATATTCTTTGGGTACGACCTTCAGCAATTTTTCTTCAACTGCTTCGACAGTTTTACCAGGTGCAAAACCTGTACGGTTACTTACTCTAAATATATGCGTATCGACGGCAATGGTTGGCCAACCAAAAGCGGTGTTTAACACAACATTGGCTGTTTTTCTACCCACACCAGGTAACTCAATAAGTGAATCGAAATTTTCTGGTATTTCGCCTTGATATTTATCTACTAAAATTTGACATGTTTTTATAATGTTTTCAGCTTTACTATTATAAAGCCCAATGGTACGAATATAACTTTTTAATTGATCAACGCCAAGTGCTAAAATTTGTTGTGCTGTATTGGCTACAGCAAAAAGCGGTTTTGTTGCTTTGTTGACGCTTACATCGGTTGCTTGAGCTGATAAAACAACAGCAATAAGTAATTCAAATGGCGTTTGGTATACAAGCTCGGTGGTTGGATCTTTAATATGATCTTTTAGTCTGTCTAAAATTTGAATTCGAGTTGATTGTTTCACTAAATAATTAATATCCCAAAATAGTTTATTTGGTATTATATACTGTATTTGCAGTTTATCTGTAAGTTAAATTTAGTTTTTATAGACGTTTTAGTTTTGGCTATCAACGATATATGTAGATTGTAATTTTACCAAATAACAATATCATCTAATTTTTATTCACTCAAATACATAAATCGTCTGCTTTTTAGCATGGGCTTTTTGTGATAAGCTAGCCCACTATTTAATTTCATAATACAAGGTTTGTTATAAAAATGTCGTTACCAATGATTGTCACCTTTGCTGTGTACATTTTAGGGATGATTGCGATCGGTTTTTTTGCGTTTCGTGCAACGCAAAACTTTGGTGATTATATTCTAGGTGGACGCCGTATTGGTAGTGTGGTCACAGCACTTTCAGCAGGTGCTTCAGACATGAGTGGTTGGTTATTAATGGGGTTACCTGGCGCGGTTTTCTTGTTTGGTATATCACAAAGTTGGATTGCCATTGGTTTGATAATTGGCGCGTATCTCAATTGGTTACTGATTGCTGGAAGGTTGCGTGTTTTTACCGAAATCAACCATAACTCTTTAACATTACCTGATTATTTTGCTCGTCGATTTGATGATAAAAGTTCTTTACTTCGCATTATTTCTGCGGTGATTATTCTTATCTTTTTTACTATTTATTGTGCTTCTGGTGTGGTTGCTGGCGCAAAATTATTCGAAAGTACGTTTGGTATGAGTTATGGTTGGGCAATGCTTGCAGGTGCTGGTGCAACAATTGCTTATACTTTTATTGGCGGTTTTTTAGCTGTAAGCTGGACTGATACTATTCAAGCAAGTTTAATGATGTTTGCACTTATTTTAACACCCATTATGGTTATGGTGAATGCTGGGGGTTTTTCTGATGCAATGGCATATATTGAATCGCTTAATCCTGATTACACCAATTTATTTGCTCACATGGATTTTATCGCCATTATTTCATTGTTAGGTTGGGGACTGGGTTATTTTGGTCAACCCCATATTTTAGCCAGATTTATGGCAGCAGATTCCCATGAGGTGATGAAAAATGCACGCCGAATTAGTATGACTTGGATGATTTTATGCTTAGCTGGAGCTATTACGGTTGGCTTTTTTGGTATTGCTTTTTTCTCTAATCATCCAGAGTTTGTCTATTTGATTAATAACGGCAAACATGAACGCATTTTTATTGAGCTTTCAAAGTTATTATTTAATCCTTGGATTGCAGGTGTATTGCTTGCAGCTATTTTAGCTGCGGTAATGAGCACATTAAGTTGCCAGCTATTAGTTTGTTCTAGTGCTATAACGGAAGATTTTTACCGCGCCTTTTTTAGACCAAAAGCAAAACAAAAAGAACTTGTTTGGGTTGGGCGTATAATGGTGTTATTAGTTTCAGTTATTGCGATTTTATTAGCCATTAATCCAAATAATAGCGTACTTGATTTAGTCAGCCATGCTTGGGCTGGATTTGGTGCAGCGTTTGGCCCAATTATTGTTTTTTCGGTATTTTGGTCACGAATGACTCGTAATGGCGCATTAGCTGGTATGATAATTGGTGCAGTAACCGTATTGCTTTGGATTAATTTTAATTGGTTTAATCTATACTCTCTCATTCCTGGGTTTTTATTTGCTTCAATTGCGATTGTTGTGTTTAGCTTATGTGATAAAAAACCTAATGAAATAGTGGAAGATCATTTTAAACAAGCGTATAAACGTTATCATAATAAAACAGTATAAATTTCATTAAAGTAGAATATAAACGTAATAAAATTTAATAGGTAGAATATATGACAAAAAATGTGATCAAACAACTGCAAGAGCGTGGACTGATTGCGCAGCTTACCGATGAAAAAGCACTAGTAGAACAAATTGAAAAAAATCCTATTGCGCTTTATTGTGGTTTTGATCCAACAGCCGATAGCTTGCATCTTGGACATTTGGTACCGTTGCTTTGTTTAAAGCGCTTTCAATTAGCTGGACATAAACCTGTAGCTTTAGTCGGTGGAGCAACAGGATTAATTGGTGATCCAAGTTTTAAAGCCGTTGAGCGAAAACTCAATACTGAAGAGACAGTGGTTGAGTGGAGTGAAAAAATTAAACAACAAGTTTCACCATTTTTAGATTTTAATTGTGGTGAAAATGCGGCAATTGTTGCCAATAACTACGATTGGTTTAGTGGTATGAATGTGCTGACATTTTTACGTGATGTTGGTAAGTATTTCTCGGTTAATGCGATGATCAATAAAGAATCAGTTAAGCAACGTATTGATCGTGACGAGGTAGGGATCTCATTTACTGAGTTTTCTTATAGTTTATTACAGTCGTATGATTTTGCTTGTTTGAATCAATCGCATGACGTTGTTTTACAAATAGGTGGATCTGATCAGTGGGGAAATATTACCGCTGGTATAGATTTGACTCGTCGCTTACATCAAAAACAAGTTTATGGTTTAACTGTACCATTAATCACTAAATCAGATGGGACTAAATTTGGTAAAACTGAAAGTGGTGCAGTATGGCTTGATCCTAAAAAGACCAGTCCGTATAAATTTTATCAATTCTGGATTAATACGGCAGATGCGGATGTTTATCGATTCTTAAAATTCTTTACATTTATGCCGTTAAGTGAAATTGACGCATTGGAAGAAGAAGATAAAAATAGTGGTGTTGCACCAAGAGCTCAATATGTACTTGCTGAACAAGTTACTCGTTTAGTTCATGGTGAGAATGGACTCATTGCAGCAAAACGTATTACAGAAAGCCTATTTTCTGGTAAGTTAATGGATTTATCTGAAGCTGATTTTGAGCAGTTAGCCCAAGATGGTATGCCGACGTTAGTTGTTGAAAGTGATGTTGATTTACAACAAGCAATCGTTAATGCGCAGTTTGCTCCGTCAAGAGGGCAAGCAAGAACGATGATTGAATCCAATGCCATTTCAGTTAATGGTGAAAGAAATACAACAACAGATTACCGTTTTGCTGATAGCGATAAACTTTTTAATCGTTATACTTTACTTCGTCGCGGTAAAAAATATTACTGTTTGCTAATTTGGAATTAATTTTATGAAAAATATTTTATCGATCCAGTCACATGTAGTCTTTGGTCATGCTGGAAATAGCGCAGCGGAATTTCCTATGCGTCGATTAGGTGTAAATGTTTGGCCTTTAAACACTGTACAATTTTCTAATCATACTCAATATCGCCAATGGACTGGAACGGTAATGTCTGCATCTCATTTAACTGAGATTGCTGATGGAATTCATGAAATTGATGAACTAAAACGTTGTGATGCGGTATTAAGTGGCTATATGGGATCACCTGAGCAAGGCAATGCTATTATTGAGATTGTTAAAAAAGTAAAAGCGGTTAATCCAAATGCTATTTATTTTTGCGATCCAGTAATGGGACATCCAGAAAAAGGATGTTTTGTTGCCCCAGGTGTATCAGAGTTTTTATGTAATACTGCGTTGCCTATGGCAGATATGATGGCACCAAATATTTTGGAGCTTGAAGAGCTAAATGGTAAACAACGTATCAATAATGTTGAAGAAGCTATTTTAGCTTGTCGAAAGTTATGTAAAAAAGGGCCTAAAGCGATTTTAGTTAAACATTTAAGCCGAGCTGGATATAAAATTGATCGTTTTGAAATGTTGCTAGTGACTCAAGATGACGCATGGCATATTGATCGTCCATTAGTTGATTTTGGCGTAAGACAACCTGTTGGTGTTGGTGATATGACAAGTGGATTATTTTTAGCTAATATTTTACTTGGAAAATCATTGGTCGAAGCCCTAGAACATACTACTTCAGCGGTGTATGCGGTTATGCTCGAAACCTTAAAGCAAGATGAGTATGAACTACAATTAGTTGCTGCTCAAAATGAAATAGAAAAGCCTACTCAATGGTTTAATGCGAAAAAAATTGATTAATTATTAAAATGTGTAAAAATATGTAAAGATAAAATTGACTAACGATTAGCATTGAATTTATGAGGGGATAATGGACGATATTTCATTAGGGGTAATGCTCGCGGATTTACGGGAAAAAATGGGATTAACTCAAGATGATATTGCCAATAAAATTCATGTGCGAAAAACGGTAATTGATTATATCGAAAAAGACCAATTACCTCATGCCCCTCTTGTGTTTGTTAAAGGTTATATTCGTTCTTATGCAGAAGTTGTTGGCTTATCAGTAGATCAATATCAGCCTTATCTTGATCAATTAACCAAACAATCTAAGTCCCAACAAAAAAAATTTCAAACACAAGCATTTATGACGAGAAAAACAAGAAAGACTCCTCTTATCTTTATCAGTATATTTATTCTTCTTGGTGCACTTGGTGTAACTTTATATTATATTAATAAAGACAATAAAAGCCATTTTGTCGAAGTAAGTCATTATATTTCACCATCTCCCTCCAATCATGTTAACAGTTAGCAAATTTTCTTATTCTCATACAGACATTTGCTTTAAATCTTGTTAAGATTGCCAGCTAGTTATTTTGTTATATAATTAGGCATGTTATGAGCCATCAAGATTCACCTATTATTAGACGAGAATCTACTCGAATTTACGTCGGCAAAGTGCCCATCGGTGGGGGGGCGCCTATTGCTGTCCAATCGATGACAAATACTCGTACTACAGATATCGAAAAAACGGTAGCTCAAATTCACGCACTTGAACGTGTTGGAGTGGATATTGTGCGTGTTTCCATTCCAACGATGGATGCAGCCGAAGCGTTTAAATTGATTAAACAGCAAGCAAACGTACCACTGATTGCTGATATTCACTTTGATTATCGTATTGCTTTAAAAGTGGCTGAATATGGGGTTGATTGTTTAAGAATTAACCCAGGCAATATAGGTAATGAATCAAGGATCCGCGCGGTTGTTGATTGTGCAAAAGATAAAAATATTCCAATACGTATTGGGGTTAATTCAGGTTCACTAGAAAAAGATATCCAAGAGAAATATGGCGAGCCCACTCCCAAAGCGATTGTCGAGTCAGCAATGCGTCATGTCGATATACTGGATAGACTTAATTTTGAACAGTTTAAAGTTAGTGTAAAAGCATCTGATGTGTTTACTGCAGTTGACGCTTATCGTTTGTTAGCTAAGCAAATTAAGCAACCATTACACTTAGGCATAACTGAGGCTGGTGGCGTGCGGAGTGGCGCAATTAAATCGGCTATTGGATTGGGATTATTGCTATCAGAAGGAATTGGCGATACACTCCGAGTATCTTTAGCTGCCGATCCTACGGAAGAAGTGAAAGTTGGATTTGATATTTTAAAATCACTGCGTATACGGGCTCGTGGTATTAATTTTATTGCCTGTCCAACCTGTTCGCGCCAAGAGTTTGATGTGATTAATACCGTCAATGCATTAGAGCAGCGATTAGAAGATATTATTACGCCAATGGATGTATCTATTATTGGTTGTGTCGTTAATGGCCCCGGTGAGGCGTTAGCTTCAACAATGGGCGTTGCTGGTGGTCATAATAAAAGCGGTTTTTATGAAGATGGTGTGCGTATTGGCCGTATTGATAATGAACAAATGATTGATGAACTAGAAGCTAAAATTCGTGCTAAAGCATTAGTTTTGAAAAACAGAATTGCAGCAACTGAATTATAATTTTATTAAATAGCGAATAAATAAATGATAGAGAAAAAAATCCAATCTATACGAGGGATGAATGATTTACTCCCAACAGACAGTACAAGTTGGCAACAGATCGAAAAAATTGTCAAAGGTGTATTAAACAGCTATGGCTATAACGAAATTAGAACGCCGATTGTTGAAGATACTGCGCTATTTAAACGAGCTGTTGGTGAAGTTACCGATATTGTTGAAAAAGAGATGTATACTTTTAACGATCGTAATGATGAAAGCATTACCCTGCGCCCTGAAATTACTGCCGGTTGTGTTCGTGCTGGCATTGAACATGGTCTTTTTTACAATCAAGAACAGCGTCTTTGGTATTTAGGGCCTGCTTTTCGTTACGAAAAACCGCAGAAAGGGCGCTATCGTCAATTTCATCAATTTGGTGTTGAAGTCTTTGGGCTTGAAGGACCAAATGTTGATGCTGAACTTATCCTTTTAACTGCACGTTTTTGGAAAGCTTTAGGTATTGAAAAGCATACCTCTTTAGAACTTAACTCGATTGGTTCACTAGAGGCAAGAGCTAATTATCGAAATGCTTTAGTTGCTTTTCTTGAGCAACATAAAGACAAATTGGATGAAGATTGTTTGCGTAGAATGTATACTAATCCATTGCGTGTTCTTGATTCAAAAAATCCAGTCGTACAAGAACTACTTAATCAGGCACCAAAACTGTTTGATTATTTAGATGAAGAATCTAAACAGCACTTTGAAGGGTTATGTCGTTTATTGGATAATGCTGGAATAAAATACAATATTAATCAAAGATTAGTGCGTGGATTAGATTACTATAATCGAACTGTTTTTGAATGGGTAACCAGTAGTTTAGGTGCGCAGGGTACCGTGTGTGGTGGTGGTCGTTATGATGGGCTAGTTAGTCAACTGGGTGGACAATCGACCCCCGCAGTTGGTTTTGCAATGGGTGTTGAGCGTTTAGTGTTATTGGTTCAAGCTGTTAATCCATCGCTAAATTGTGATAATTCAATTGATGTTTATATGATTTCGTCTGGCGATGAAAAGACTATTTCAGTTGCACAAAATATTGCAGAGCAGTTACGAGATGGTTTACCTAACTGGCGAATCATGACGAATTACGGTAGTAGTAATTTTAAGAAACAATTTACCAAGGCTGATAAATTAGGTGCTAAAATAGCTGTCATTATTGGTGAAAATGAACTAGCTAATCAGTCAGTTATGATTAAAAATTTACAAACAGGCAAACAAGTTGAAGTTGCACAAAAAGACGTTGTCCAAACTTGCTTGTCGATAAAGTAAAAGAAATAGGAGAAAAACGTGAGTCATCAGTTATCGAGTGAAGAACAACTTGAAGAGATAAAGGGCTTTTTTGCTAAAACATGGAAGATGATGGTTGCAGTCCTTGTGATCGGATTATTAGCCTTTTATGGTTGGCGTTATTGGCAGTCATATAAAGCTGAAAAGGCGATAGAATATTCAGATAAGTATGAACAACTAATTGCTCAATTAGATAATACTAAAACAGATTCTGTTAATGAACTCGTCTCTTTTGCTAAAGACAATGACACAATTTACGGTGTGTTTGCTAATTTACGTGCGGCCAAATTTTATGTCGAAGTTTTAAAAGATTACCCTGGTGCAGAAGTATTATTGGTTGATGCATTAAAGAAAACCAGTTCAGAACCAATTAAAACAATTATTAATATTCGTATCGCACGTTTACAGTATCAACAAGGTCAATATCAAGAAAGCTTAACAACACTAAACCGTGTTGCTAATGAAAATTGGAGCGCAGTAATTAATGATCTTCGTGGTGATGTATTGGTTAAAATGACGCGTTATGTTGAAGCGGTTGATGCTTATAACGTGGCTTTAACTTCTTCACCAACTCCAGATTTAGTAGAAAACATTAAAATGAAGCTGAATCAAGCTGAATATTTAAAAGCAAAACAACAAGCTGAACAAGAAGCCCAACAAGCAGCCCAAGAAAAGGCAGAACAAGAAGTTCAAGCAGCGAAACAAAAAGCCGAGCAAGAGGCGAAAGCAAAACAAGCTGAAACAGAAGGAAGTAACAATTAATTTATCCTGCTATAAGGGTCTATACAATGAAGTTATCAAAATATCTTTTTACTGGTGTTTTTATGTTTTCACTTGCTGGGTGTTCTTTATTCGGTGGGGAAGAAGAAATAGTTCAAGTTTCCCCGTCCCCAACGGTAAACAACCAATTTCCTATTCAACAAGTGTGGCGAAATAGCACTGCCGGCAATACTCATATTTATTCATTATTAGGTCCGATTAATTATGATAATGCTATTTATGCAGCAAGTCGTAGTGGGCAAGTTAAAGCCATTGATTTATCGAGCGGTAACACATTGTGGGATGTAAACCTATCACAGAGTACACTTTTTAGCAGTAAAACAGCACTATTTTCTGGTGGTGTAAGTGCTGATGATAAATATGTCTATGTGGGCAGTGAGCGTGCTGTTGTGTATGCGTTAGATCGTCAAGACGGTAAAACCGTGTGGGAAAAAACAGTAAAAGGCGAGGTGCTTGCTCGACCTGTACCATCCGAAGATAAATTAATTATCCATACGGCAAACGGTATTCTTCAAGGTCTTAATCGTGATACAGGCGACAATTTGTGGGATGTATCCTTCGAAGTTCCTGCATTGTCGCTAAGAGGTAACTCTACACCGACGATTGCTCATGGTGCAGCTATTGTTGGCGATGATAATGGTCGAGTAAATGCTCACTACATTAATGATGGTCAATTAATTTGGCAACAGCGTATTTCACAACCATCGGGCTCTACTGAAATTGCAAAATTAAATGATGTGGATTCTACACCTGTAGTTGAAGGTAATTTAGTTTATTCCGTTGGTTATAATGGTAGCGTCGTTGCGCTTAATTTAAGTGACGGTCAACCAGTTTGGCGCAAAGAACTTGGCTCTATTCATAGCTTTGCTGTTGATACCAATCGATTATTTGTTATTGACCAAAACGACAACGTGCAAGCTATTGCTAAGAATGGTGGCAGTGAACTTTGGACTCAATCAAACTTTGCTCATCGTCAGTTAACTGATCCAGTGATCTACCAAAATTATGTTGTGTTTGGTGATTTTGAAGGTTACCTATATTGGCTAAATGCTGAAAATGGTGAACTTGTCGCAAAAACACAAGTAAGTAGTAGCGGATTAATATCTAAACCATTAGTAGTAGACAATAAAGTGATTGTTCAAGCTAAAAATGGTGATATTTACGCTTTTACAAAAAATTAATATACAAAATTAAAGTAATTTAGAGAATAAACATGGTACCTGTTGTAGCACTTGTTGGTCGTCCAAATGTTGGAAAGTCGACTTTATTTAATCGGTTAACGCGAACCCGAGATGCCTTAGTGGCTGACTTTCCTGGATTAACTCGTGATCGTAAGTATGGAAGAGCAGAAATTAAGGGCCATGAATATATCTTGATTGATACTGGTGGTATTGATGGCTCTGAAGATGGGGTTGAAAGCTTTATGGCTGAACAATCCCTGCAAGCAATAGAAGATGCCGATATTGTTCTTTTTTTGGTTGATGCTAGAGCGGGTGCGATGCCTGCCGATCATGCTATTGCTAAACACTTACGTTCTCGTCAAAAAGCCACTTTTTTAGTAGCTAATAAAATTGATGGTATTGATGCCGATACTGCAATTTCTGATTTTTACGGCTTAGGATTGGGTGAAATTCATCCTATTGCAGCTAGCCATGGTCGAGGTGTAAGCTCGTTAATTGAAACCGTATTAGATCCTATTTTTCAGTTTGATGATGAACAAAATAGCGATTTTGATGACGATGAACAATCTAACGACTTATCTCAATGTTATGATGATTCCGATCTTGATGATACAGAATCATTAATTAACCAACCTATAAAAGTTGCTATAGTGGGGCGTCCAAATGTGGGTAAGTCAACACTAACTAATCGAATTTTAGGGGAAGAGCGCGTTGTTGTATATGATATGCCTGGCACAACGCGTGACAGTATCTATATCCCCATGACACGTGATGAACGAGAGTATATCTTGATTGATACCGCTGGTGTTCGTAAGCGTGGAAAAGTCACCGAAACCGTTGAAAAATTTTCCGTCATTAAAACGTTACAAGCCATTGAAGATGCTAATGTTGTCATTTTAGTTATAGATGCCCGTGAAGGTATATCCGATCAAGACCTATCATTACTAGGGTTTATTATTAATAGTGGGCGCTCACTTGTGATAGCTGTTAATAAATGGGATGGTTTATCACAAGATATCAAAGAGCAAGTGAAAACAACACTAGATGATAGGCTAGACTTTATTGATTTTGCTCGTGTACATTTTATTTCTGCCTTGCATGGTAGTGGTGTTGGTAACTTATTTGACTCCATTCAAGAAGCGTATGATTGTGCAACGCGCCGTGTCAACACCGCCTTATTGACTAAGATTATGCAAATGGCACAAGATGATCATCAGCCTCCTTTGGTGCGAGGGCGTCGTGTTAAATTAAAATATGCGCATGCTGGGGGGTATAATCCACCTATTGTCGTTATTCATGGTAATCAAGTTGAAGACTTGCCTGATTCCTATAAGCGTTATTTGATGAACTATTTTAGACGCTCGCTAAAAATTATGGGCTCACCAATTCGAATTCAGTTTAAAGAAGGGGCTAACCCATTTGAAGGGCGGAAAAATAGTTTAACCGCATCACAGCAACGCAAACGACGCCGATTGATGAAACATGTTAGAGGCCGAAAATAGTTTATGTCAAAATCACTGGCAGTTGAGCAGGGGCAAGAAGGCATTTGCCCAAAGTGTCATCATAAAATGAGTATTATTTCGCCTCAACATTTTAATTGTCTTCATTGTAAGCAAGATTATTTTGAACAATATATTTGCCCGACATGTCAGCAAAAAGCGCAGATGATTAAGGGCTGCGGATCGGTGAACTATATTTGCCCAACTGATGGTTTAATCTCCAGCAGTAAGGTGATATTTCATTATTTATCAGAATAGAAGATATTATCTATATTAAAGCCATAAGAGGTTATTTTATGCGAATTATTTTATTAGGCGCACCAGGAGCAGGAAAGGGAACCCAAGCACAATTTATTATGCAAAAATACGGTATTCCCCAAATTTCAACTGGTGATATGTTGCGTGCAGCAGTAAAAGCGGGTACAGCGCTTGGCTTGCAAGCAAAGGAATTGATGGATGCGGGTAAATTGGTTACCGATGAACTTGTTATTGCATTAGTGAAAGAGCGTATTGCACAAAGCGATTGCGCAAATGGTTTTTTGTTAGATGGTTTTCCTCGCACCGTTCCTCAAGCAGATGCCATGAAAGCGGCAGGTATTGATGTAGACTATGTGCTTGAATTTGATGTGCCTGATGCTGTAATTATTGATCGTATGAGTGGAAGACGTATTCATGCTGCTTCAGGTCGTGTTTATCATGTTCGTCATAATCCACCTAAAGTTGAAAATATTGATGATGTCACTGGTGAACCGCTGACTATTCGCAAAGATGATAATGAAGATATTGTGCGTAAACGACTTGTTGAATATCACGAGCTAACTAAACCACTTATTAGTTATTACCAGCATGAAGCCAAAGAAGGGCGCACACACTATTTCCGTGTAGATGGGACCCAGCCTGTTGCTGATGTAACAAAAGAATTAGCTAAAATTTTAGGATAATTGGTTATCAATTTAAATAGCAAGATATTTAAATCTATCTTGCTTTTTCTGTTAATTATATTATTGCGTTGCTTTAAGGGCTTGTTCTAGATCTGCGATAATATCGTCAATATGTTCAATACCAATTGATAAACGAATCATTTCTTGGCTGACTCCCGCTTTTTTCAGTTCTTCATCATTAAGTTGACGGTGTGTTGTTGATGCTGGATGACAAGCTAATGATCGTGTGTCTCCAATATTCACCAAGCGAATAATCAACTTTAAAGCGTCAATAAATTTAGCTCCTGCTTGCTTACCACCCTTTATACCAAATGATAAAATTCCTGCAGGTAAGCCATTATCCATCTGTTTTACTGCTAAGTGATGTTCTGGATGACTCTCAAGACCTGCGTAATTCACCCAGCTAACTTGTGGATGAGATTCTAGGTATTTGGCAACTTTAAGTGTATTTTGGCAGTGTCGCTCTATTCGTAAAGATAATGTTTCGAGACCTTGTAACAATAAAAAAGTATTGAATGGTGATAATGCTGCTCCCATGTTTCGTAATGGAATGACACGACATCGAGCAATATAGGCGGCATCGCCAAATGTTTCAGTATATGAAACGCCATGATAAGATGGATCAGGTTGATTTAACATTGGATATTTGTCAGCATACTTTTTCCATGGAAATTTACCTGAGTCAACAATCATCCCACCTAAACTATTACCATGCCCACCAATGTATTTAGTTAAAGAATGAACTATAATATCGGCGCCAAATTCAAATGGACGGCAAAGAGCAGGGCTTGCAACAGTATTATCAACAATTAAAGGGATACCATGACGATGTGCAATAGTTGCGAGCGCAGTTAAATCAACAATATTGCCGGCAGGATTACCAATGCTTTCACAATATATTGCTTTAGTTTTATCATCAATTTGTTTTTCAATTGCCTCAAGATCATCATGTGGAGCAAATTTTGTTGTAATACCAAAATTGGGTAAAGTGTGAGCAAGTAAATTATAAGTACCGCCATATAGTTTTGATACAGAAACAATATTTTCACCACTAAAAGTAATGGCTTGAATAGCATAAGTGATGGCTGCCATGCCTGATGCTACTGATAATGCGCCAATACCGCCTTCAAGTGTAGCGACACGAGTTTCAAGTACGGCATTAGTTGGATTAGTAATTCGTGTATAAATATTACCGGCTACTTTTAAATCGAAGAGATCGGCGCCATGCTGAGTATCATCAAAGGCATAAGAAGTTGTTTGATAAATTGGTACAGCGACTGAGTGAGTTGTTGGTTCAGGATTATAGCCTGCGTGAAGAACGGCTGTTTCTGGTTTCATATGAGAGCCTCTTAATTATAATAATAAGGCTCTATTTTGTGCAAAAAATATCAAAAAAGTAAAGTATTATAAAACCATTCTTACAATATCGATTTCGCCTAATTCTTTATAAAGGTTCTCGATTTGATCAATATGGGTAGCATTGATTGTAATTGAAACCGAATGATAGTTACCTTTGCTACTCGGTTTAATTGATGGCGTATAATCACCCGGAGCATGCCGCTGGATCACGGATACTACTTTGTCGACAAGTTCAGGCTTAGCTTCCCCCATAACTTTATAGGTAAAAGAACATGGAAACTCTAATAATTCATTTAATTTTGTTGGTTGCATAATATTAATTTTCTCAGTTACTGGTTCGATGTATCGGTATCAAGAATGATTAGTATATATAGGCGGTTTAGCATTCTTCAAGTAACGAACAATAAACATTGCTTTTTTAAGTATATATTTTGAGCTATGATAAGGAAATTCTAGCATAGTAAAATAAATGTATCTTGCTATTTACCAATAAGGCTAAACATCATGTTATCTAAGTCCAATCATAAAGAACCTTTCGGCACATTACTAGGTTATGCACCAGGCGGCGTTGCTATTTATTCATCTGATTATGAAACCTTGGATAAAAAACTGTATCCCAATGATGCATCATTTCGTAGCTATTGTGGGTATGAGTATATGGGATATAAATGGCAATGTGTTGAATTTGCAAGGCGATTTTTATTTTTAAATTATGGGATTGTGTTTAGCGATGTAGGGATGGCGCATGAAATTTTTTCGTTACGCTTTTTAAGACAAGTAGTTAACGAGGCGATTTTACCTTTGCAGGCGTTTGCCAATGGTAGTAAGAAAAAGCCAGAAGCAGGCTCTTTATTGATATGGGATGATGGCGGTGTTTTTGATAGAACGGGTCATGTTGCGGTTATCATTGAAGTATTTGAAGATAAAGTTCGAGTTGCAGAACAAAATGTCATCCATATACGATTACCCATTGGACAGCAATGGACGCGTGAACTTCAAATGTCAGTAACGAGCGAAGGCTACCAACTACATGATACGTTTGACGATACCAAGATCTTAGGGTGGATGATACAAACCGATGATACAGAGCACAGCTTGCCACAACCGACAGTTCCTAATCCATTATTGACGGTTCATAGTGCTCACCTTAAAAACGAAGGGCAATTTGAAAAAAAATGGCTTAATGAGTCAAATCCATTAGAAAATGCCTATATATTCGCTGCAGGTCATGCTATTAGTCATGATGATCATTATCGTTATTTCACGATTTCTGAAAGTGCGGAGCAAGAATTAATTCGAGCTACTAATGAATTACATCTAATGTATTTGCATGCGACTGACAAGGTTTTAAAAAATAATGATCTGTTAAAAAACTTCAATATTCCCGAAATACTATGGCCAAGGTTAAGACTTTCATGGCAGCAACGTCGTTATCAAATGATAACAGGACGATTAGATTTTTGTATGGATGAACGCGGCTTAAAAGTGTATGAATATAACGCCGATTCAGCTTCATGTCATACAGAAGCGGGGGATATTTTACAAAAATGGGCGGATCAAGCTGGGTTAAATATAGGTACTAATCCTGGTTGTGGCTTACTCAATTCTTTAGCCAACTGTTGGCGGCATAGTGATGCTCAACCTTTTGTTCATATCATGCAAGATGATGACAGTGAAGAAAATTATCATGCGTTATTTATGCAAACAGCCCTTACTCAGGCAGGGTTTGACAGTAAAATTTTGAGGGGACTCAATGGGCTAAGATGGGATAAACGTGGTCGACTTGTGGATGATGAAGAGCGCCAAGTCACCTGCGTTTGGAAAACATGGGCTTGGGAAACTGTATTAGATCAACTTCGTGAAGAAAGTGAAGCTCAGATTGCCGGCTTGCCGATCCGTACTTGGCATCCAGAAAATACGGTCAGGTTAATTGATGTATTACTGCGACCAGAAGTATCGGTTTTTGAGCCCTTATGGACGGTGATTCCAAGTAATAAAGCTATTTTGCCAGTATTATGGTCATTGTTTCCAAATCATCGCTATTTATTAGAATCAACGTTCGAACTTAATGAAAGCCTAATTAAAAAAGGTTATGCCGTAAAACCAATAGCAGGGCGTCGTGGAAGTGATATTCAATTAGTAAGTAATCAAGAACAGATCCTTGATAAAACCGTTGGACGTTTTGCTAAGCAAGAAAATATTTACCAAGAATTATGGTGCTTACCAAAAGTCGAAGATCGCTATCTACAATTATGTACTTTTACAGTGGGCGGTCATTATGGTGGTACTTGTCTACGTTCTGATCCTACTTTAGTGATCAAAGGCGAAAGCGATATGCAACCATTACGTGTATTGACAGATCAAGATTTTTTAAAATAATTAGAAAAAAAATTTCAGGAAAGTATGTGTTTCAGTATAAATTTGTAACTAGTTATAGGTGTAATAATTGATATTAAAATTTTTATAAAACAATTTGTTATATGTTTTTGTTTATAGTTTATATAAATCGTTTTATTTATGGTGAAACTTATCAAAAATATGACTAAAAATTCATAATATCCATAATGATATCAATTACAATAATGGTGTTTTCTGTTAAACTTATTTTTGTTGGGTAGGAATGCTAGAAATACAATAATAGAAAGGAATATATGGCAAATACGTTACTTCGAAGTGGTGATATTAAAGATTTTAAAATGCTAGGGCATGACGGTAAAGCCGCTTATTTAGTTGCAGCTCAAATCCGTGAAATGTTTAGAGTTAAATTAGGCAAACAATATGCCGATTATTTAGCTATTCCTCAACGCAATGATCAGGGCAATATTATTGATTGGTATATTCCTTTTGATTCAAATCAGCCTGATGGGCAATATGATATTATTCCTTGGACTTCAGCTAGTGAATCTGAGCAACAGTCAGCGCTGGCTTTACTGAAAGAATTTGAACATAAAGTGATGAGTTTCGGCAAACAGCTAGCCAGTAATCCTAATTTAGAAGGTGATCAACTGCTTTTTAGCCGTCTCATTTATGATCCAAAAAATAATGTTGATAGTGCCGAACCTAATTTGATGGCAATACGTTTTCCAAGTAATCAATTTGTTTATATTGTTAACGGTAAACCGGTGATTACTTTCTGGGGATTTGTGTATCCGCACACCTCTCAGAGTAATTCTCCATTCTATAGTTTAGAGCCGGTAGCAAAAGTTACACAAGCAGCAGCCGTTACTTCTGCGACGTCTATTGATAATAAACCATGGTGGAAACGTTGGTGGATATGGTTGCTAGGGTTATTACCATTATTATTGTTGCTCTTATTAGCGTTATTTTTGCTACGCGGTTGTTGGTTAAAACCTGAGATATCGATTAATCCGAATGTATCTTTAGATAATAGCAATATTAGTCAACCTGAAAAGGATGACAAGCAGGATAAAAAAGAGACAGAACCAGAATTAAAAACTGAGTCAAGAAATGTGGTTGTTGATAATCGGTTGGGTGTCACGGGTAGTGCTATACCAAATGGCACGATTTTAGACAATGGAACCAATACTCCGACTAACCCCGATGTAGCAAGTGATTCGGTCGATCATTCTTTAGCACCGGATAATGCAAATGAGGGTAATAATACTTCAAATCCAGATGCGCAAGATAATAAAAATGATCAAGTGACTGCGCCTGATGTGGGTAAAACAGATGATAAAGATGAAAAATCAACGCCTACCGATCCCGATAAAAAAGATAATACAGATGTTCAAAATGGACAAGACAAAGATAGTACTGACCAAACTTCTTCACCATCAGATAAAGACAATAAAGCAGATTCTAATGCTGCGGTTGATCAAACCAATAACTTAGCCTTACCTGCAGATGCAATCAAGCAAGGTTCTACAAAATTCTTAGATGGTCAATGGTCCGCCAATGGGGGTATTCAAGACAAAGCCACAGGTAAACCGTTGCAATTAAGTTATAATTTTAAAGATGGTAATGGCGAAGTCACTATAACACGTAGTGACGGTGTAAAATGTACAGGTAATGTTGGCACCGATATTAAAAATGCTAATTTAGGTATAGCGGGTAATACTGAGGCTGTTTGTAGTGATAATACCAAATATCAATTACCCAAAATTCAATGCACACCAGGCAAAGATAATAAAGCCAATTGCCAAGGAATTTATAATAATGGGACTGCATTCCCAATAACGATGAAAAAACAATAAAGGTTATATATGCTTCCAGAATTACGCAATTATGGTCAAGAAGTGACACTGATTATGAATAGTGGTATTCAGTTTCTTGATTTTGCACTTAAAATCGATTGGAAAGATAATCAATGGCGCAGTAAAGTCAATGGATCCTTTATTGATCCATCAGAAAGTGGTGCACTCATCAGGTTGATTGAAGATGTTGAAAGTGGTCAATTTTTTACACCTGATAATCCAACATTTGCTGTCAAACCAACACAAGAAATTAGTGTTGATCAGTCGTTAAAATTATACGATGGTATTTGGTTACCTGTGCCTGTTTTGCGTTCAATACCGCCAGAGCGCTTTGATCAAGGACCGCATAATTGGAGTCGGGTTCGAATTGTTAGCATTCCTGAAGGTGAAGATCCTGGTGGTAATACACATCGAATTACGTTTGCTTTTGATACAAAAGTATTTGCTAACTTACAAGATGTGGCTTACCTTGCTCCAACCGAAAATGATGTGATGACTGGCGCAGTCTTTAGTTTAGCACATCGTTCAGATCAGGTTTCATGGTATTTAGAGCTTAAATGGATAACCAGTTGGTTAATTGATCTCTTTCAAGAGCTGGCGCCACAATCTGAGCGGTTAAAGATCCATAAAGATGATCTTAATCAAGAAATAAAAAGCAAATCTTATTATGGACACTACCTAAATATCATCCATTTACTTGCCGATTCATTGCAATTACCGACAATTAAAATTGTGTCAAACAATAAAGATGATGTGGTGAAATCAATTCCTGTCGATATGATTTTAGATGTGGGTAATTCACGTACTTGTGGGATTCTAATTGAAGATCATGCCCAAGATAAAGATAGTTTAAATCATCGTTATGAGCTTGAAATCCGTGATTTAACTCAGCCTGAACATATTTATAATGAACCGTTTGAAAGTCGAGTTGAATTTGCCCAAACTTTTTTTGGCAAGGAACATTTTTCTTTGCAAAGTGGGCGACGTGACACGTTTCGTTGGCCAAGTATTGTCCGTGTTGGTCAAGAAGCAAGCCGACTTGCAAGTCGGCGTGAAGGCAATGAAGGCGCAACGGGACTTTCAAGCCCAAAACGTTATTTGTGGGATCAAGATAAATATGAACAAGGGTGGCGTTTTAACTCTCATTATGTAAAAAGTGATCATGAACCATTTGCAACGGCAGAGCCTTTTTCGAGTTTAATTAATGAATATGGTGAAGCATTGCATATTCTTAGCAATGATATTCAAGAAGAGTATGATCGCAAAATGCCGGTTTTCCACCCAAAATATTCTCGTAGCTCCTTGATGACGTTTATGTTATGTGAAGTATTAATGCATGCATTAATGCAAATGAATAGTGTCGCTCAGCGTAATAAATTAGAGCATGCGAAAACACCACGTAATTTACGTTCAATTATTTTAACGATTCCGCCAGCCATGCCAAAACCCGAACAAGCAATATTTAAAAGTTGTGTATATCAAGCCATCGGTTTGGTTTGGAAAAGCCTTGGTTGGGATAGTTCAGATGACAATATTGATTTCAATAACCCTGAACAATTAAAAAGTGTTTGGCCAAATATTCCTGAAGTTTATATTCAATGGGATGAAGCGACTTGTGGCCAAGTTGTGTATCTTTTTAACGAAACACAAAATAATTATAATGGGCGATGTGAAGAGTTTATTGCCTCAATGATCCGTCCTGGGAAAGCCGATAAGCAAAAACTAACGATTGCAACGGTTGATATTGGTGGTGGCACAACCGATTTGGTGATTAACGATTATCAATTAGACTACGGCGTTAACGGGCAAGCCAACAGTAGTAATGCCTATATTGTGCCAACTCAGCTTTTTCGTGATGGGTTCAAAGTCGCTGGAGATGATATTTTACTCGATATTATCCAAGATACCGTTATAACGGCTTTAACAAATGGTTTAAAACAAGCTGGAATTGCAGACCCTAATCCAATTTTGTCCACCATTATTGGTTCTCAGCAACTATCAATTCAAGATGCGGTATTACGCCAGCAACTTACCTTACAGTTATTTACACCAATTGGATTACAAATATTAAAAGCGTACGAACTTTATGATCCATTACACACAGAGCAACATGTCTATTGTTCTACTTTCGGTGAATTATTACAACACAATATGATGACCGATAATGTGCTTAATTTTATTAATGAACCGATTAAGCGCGCATTAAATAATCCTGATTTTTCAGTACTTAACTTAAGTATCGAAATTAATCTTAAACGTATTCATTATATGTTTATTCGGGGTGATTATTACAATATTTGTAAAACGTTTGATGCGTTATCCGAAATTATTAGTTGTTATCAGTGTGATGTTCTTTTGTTAACTGGTCGACCTTCGCGTTTACCCGGTATCCAAAGTTATTTTCGATCACGCTTATCCATGCCTGCTGGTCGAATTTTACCTTTGCATGGTTATTATACTGGTGGTTGGTATCCTTTCCATAAACAAGAACGAATTGATGATCCTAAAACAACGGCAGCCGTGGGGGCGATGTTGTGCTTTTTAAGTAAGAATTTACGATTACCTAATTTCTATTTTAGATCCTCTAATATAGATTTATATTCAACTGTTAAGTACATTGGACTTTTAGATAATCTTAATATGATTAAAAAAGAAAATGTCTATTACCAAGATATTGATCTGGATAATCCTGATTATGATTTTCCTAATCTCTCATTTGAAATTCGAGGCACTACAAGACTTGGTTTTAGGCAACTTGACGTTGACCGTTGGCCAGCATCGCCTATCTATATTTTAACGATTGAAAGCAGTGAAGTGGCTAAGCGATTAAGCGCTGAAGGCGTCGTGCTAGAAGTGACTTTAGGCATAAAAAATAAACAAAAAGCGATCGAAAATTTTTATATTAAAGAAGTAAAAGCCTCTGATGGGCGAGCCTGTAATAAAAATCAGGATATTAAACTAAGTTTAAATACCATGGTTAACTCGGGGTTAATAAGTACACAATATTGGCTTGATAGTGGAATGATAAAACGATGAAAAACTTAAATGAACAACTGCCTAAATCTTGGGATCAGGTCTATCAAGCATCTGCAAAGGCCATTGAGTGGGTGAATCAAACACGCCATTCATCTAAACGTTTAAATAGCGAAGCGGATAACTTAATTTTGGATTTGCGTCGGTTACGTAACAGCGCAAAACGATTGGGAGATGTCTCAACTAAATCTGTTGCAGTTGGTTTTTTTGGATTATCACAGGCCGGTAAATCCTACCTTATTTCAGCACTGGCAGCCGGTGAGAATGGTAAGCTTGAAACGGTTGTCGATAATGAAGTGTTAGATTTTATTGACCATGTTAATCCCGTGGGTAGTGGTAAAGAGGCGACGGGGCTTGTCACTCGCTTTAGCCGCATTGCCAAAGGGGGCATACCTAACTATCCGTTAGAATTAAAATTATTTAAAGAGATCGAAATTGTCAAAATCTTGATAAATGCTTATTTTAAAGATTTTGATCAGCAAAAAGTATCTAATAAAATCGAGTTTGCACCGTTAAATCAGACAATTCAACGCTTAGAAAATCAGAAACAAACCAATTATGTTGGTGGTGTTAACGAGGATGATATTGTTGATCTTTACGATTATTTATCTGAAAATTTTGGTAACTCGCTTGAAGAATTGAAAGGAGGATATTGGGAAAAAGTAACGTACCTTATTCCTTATTTATCAATAGCAGAGCGTGGCGAGCTGTTTTCTGTCTTATGGGGTGGAATTACTGAGCTGACGATAATTTATACTCAATTGGCGACAACATTATCAAGTTTACACCATGCTGAAACTGTGTATGCACCGCTTTCAGTATTAGTGAAAGATAATAATGGCACCAAGTCGCAAATTGACAGTATTATGAATGTCGATATTCTTGAGCGATTAAATACCGACAAAGATTCATCGATTACCATAACGCCATTAAATAGTGCACCAACATCAATATCGTTAGCTCAATTGGCTTTTTTAACCGCCGAATTAATTTTCCCATTAGTCAATAAAACCAGAGTGCCAACTTTTGAAAATGTGGATTTACTTGATTTTCCTGGATATCGAGGGCGTTTAAATTTGATATCGATTTCAGATGTGAAAGAAGGTAACCCTATTGCTCAGCTTTTATTACGGGGTAAAGTTGCTTATCTTTTTGAAAAATATACTGATAGCCAAGAAATGAACGTGCTAGTTGTTTGCACTCCGTCAGATAAACAATCAGATGTTAATGATGTTGGTCCAGTACTTGAGCGTTGGATCGATAAAACTCAAGGTGAAACAGCTGAAAAAAGAGCAACGAAAAAAGCGGGATTATTATGGGCAATTACCATGTTTGATAAACGCATTGGTACCTCATTAACTCTATCAGAAGACAATCTTAAAAATAGCTGGGGTAAAGGTGGGTTACTTCAGCAAACTATTTTAGAACGCTTTGGTAGTTACGATTGGTTAAGCAACTGGTCTAACGAACATAAATTTAATAATGTCTTTCTTGTCCGTAAACCGGGATTTGATGTACCGTTTTTAAATGTCGAGCCGAACACCTGCCAAGAGCAATCTTATAATGAAAATTACCAAGATAAAATGAATGTATTAAGAAATACATTTGTGCAAAATAGTGATATCAAACAGTATGTGTTCCAGCCAGAAGAAGCATGGGATGCCATGTTAAAACTCAATGATGGTGGTATAGGGCGAATTAGCCAATACTTAGAACAAGTGGCTATTACTGAAGTCAAACAGCAACGAATTGTTGAACAGCTTAATGAAAAAATTGCATATATTATTAATATGCGTTTTGATACTTGGTATCAAGCAAACAATGATGAAGAGCTAGCTAAGAAAAAACAAATCATTGCTGATGTTGTTAAAGAGTTACAGAGTAAAGCACTATTATTAGGTGAGCTACTTAAAGCGTTTGAATTGCCAGATCAAACCATTAGAGCGCTTTATCATTCCAATACTGTTGAAGATGAAACGCAGCAAGCTGATAATGATAATGTGTTAGATAATTTATCCAATGATTTTGGTTTAACGGCTGATTTTGAACTATTTTCTGATGTTAATTCATCATCAACCACCAAACAAAGCACCCAATTACCTACTGAATCAAAGTTTGCAAAAACAGTTTTTTCGGCATGGTTAGAGCATTTAAGAAATATTGTGCTAGATAAGCATATCTTGCAGTTTTTCGGTATCAATCAAAAATCGCTTTCTTTTATGGTAGAAGAACTGATTACTGCTGCAAATCGAATAAAACTTGAAGCAAGTTTAAGCGAACGCATTTTGAATAATGAAAACACAGGTAGTAAACGTGATGATCTAGAGTCTAGACAAGTGAGCACTATTCATACCTTACTGGCCGACTTTATTGCTTGGCTTGGTTTTATTCAAGGGCAAGCAAGTAATATACCAATGAGCAAAGTTAATCAGGATAAACCAATATTTTCTTCACCATTAAGCGAATTTAATGTGCAATCATCGCATTTATTACCAAAGCTAGATGATAATACTAAAAATTATTCTCAATATGCAATATTTGATTGGTTTATTGCCTTTGCTATGCTTGCGCAAGAAAATGTAGGGCATCATGCAGGACGCGAAATTAGCCAAGAACAAAATAGCCAATTGGGCACCATTCTTGCTTTTTTTAAGCAATCGCGGATTAATTAAAAATAACAAAGTATAGTAGGAAAGTCTTTTTGAGCGAAAAGCCCTTTCCTATTCAATAGCTCAGATAAACAATACTCAAATATTTGAGTATAAAAATAGAGGATATCATGGCATTAAGAATAGAATTAGATGGTTATAAACCGGGTATTGCGAAGTTTTTAGCTCAAAAATGGAATGGTAGTTCTGACATTGATATGCTTATACAACGAAATCAAGACGGCTATTATTTATCTGGTTTGAATCAATGGAGCCCTGAAAAAAACTGGCACGCCGTTGAAAATATGTCTGTTGATAATCAACAATTAACTGGCCAAATTGGTGAATGGCTGGTCGACTCTTTATTATCACAAGAAAGCAGGGTTCGATTTCTTATACAAATTCGTGATAAGCAAAATGAGCATTATGTTGATAGGGGCGTTGTGAGTATTGCTGATTCGGTTCTTTCATCAACAGCATTAAACTTGCAAACAATATTACCGAATGACGAGCAAACTATAGCGCAGCCAGATCCTGTTAGTGATTCTATTATTGAAGATCAAACACCATTAATTGAAGAATCTAGTCTTGACCCTGAAAGTGAAACGTTAGCAGAACCTATCGAACCAGAACTAGAAATAAAACCAGTGGAACCAGTTAAATCGAAAAGTCGCCTAGGGTTAATTGTGGCTATTATTATCGGTTGTATAGTGCTAATTGGACTTGGCATTGCTGCATGGTATTTTTTATTTTCCAAAAATCAATCACAACCAACAGCACCAACTCCAGCAGTGCAAATGAGTGGTCAATGTAGTTTGAACAACACCTCTACTGATGATTTAACCTTTATTCAACAATGTTTACAGACCAAGCCAGAGACGGATGCCATTATTCAAATCATTACTGAAGCTAAAAAAACTGAAAAATGTAATATTGCTCAGCGGTTATATGCAAATCAGGCTCAAACTAATCCTAAAATTGCGATGTTATATGCAAAAGAGTATGACGAAAAATATTATGAAGCAAATAATTGCTTTAAAGCAGATAAAGAAACGGCTATTTATTGGTATGAAACATCTTTGACTAATGATGCAAATAATATGTTCGTTAAAGATCGTTTAACCGAATTACAAAAATAATGAGGAGCAAGAATGAATAAGCTAGCTATCTCGAAATTTATTTGCACACTAGGTCTAACATGCCTACCGTTGATAGGGTTTGCAACTGAGCCACTTAAACAGGCTGGAAAAACAACCCTATACCAACGAGTATTAAGTACCCCAACGTGTGAATTAAAAAACAATATTACCGATGCTACAGGCAAATCCTTGCCTGCATTTTCCCGTTATTATGTTTATGAACGCAAAAATGACAATAATCAAGAGTGGCTTAGTGTTGGTCCAGATTCTTATGGAAAAACCATTGGTTGGATTAATAATTCATGTGCGATCGCTTGGAATATGCAAATGACATTGGTTTTTACAAATCCAGTTGATCGTGATCCTTTGCTCTTTTTTAAAGATAAGGCCTCACTAACGGCGATTGTTGAGGCAGATAAGCCTGAAGCTTTATTAAAACCTATTCGTGATGCATTAAAAGCCAATAAACCTGCTTCAGAAGTGGTGGCTCAAGAACCGAAAGAGTTCATTGATTTTAAAAGTAACTTCTATTTATTACCTATTTTACAAGGTGAAGAAGTGATGAATGGGCAAGGGTTTTATGAGCGAGTGTTAGAAGTTGCCTCCGTTAGTAAACAAGAATCATTGATAAAAAATAACACAAAACCAACAACTACCCAAACGACTGATGATAGTGCTAACCAAGTAGCTCCTTTTAAAGCTGCCATAGTGTTTGTTATTGATTCGACTATTTCTATGGATCCTTATATTTCAAGGACTAAGGAAGCGGTAGAGCGAGTTTATCAACATATTGAAAAAGAAAATTTGCAAAGTCAAGTTAAGTTTGGATTGGTTTCATTTCGGTCAAGCTTAAAGGCATCAGATAAGCTTGAATTTGTGACCAAAATTTTTGCGGATCCCAATAAAGTTAAAGATAAGGAAGATTTTAAACAACTGAGTTCTTCGCTTAAACAAGCTACCGTTTCTACCTCGTATTTTGCTGAAGACTCTTATGCGGGTGTTGCTCAAGCATTAAATGATATTAATTGGAATAGTTTTGGTGCGCGTTATATGATTTTAATAACAGATGCGAGTGCAATTCCTGGTGATGATAAGCTCTCTAGCACTGGCATGGATGCAGCGCAATTAAGACTTGAAGCTCAGCATAAAGGTGTTGCAATTTATGCATTACATTTAAAAACGCCAAGTGGTGCAAAAGATCACCAAATAGCGGCAGCGCAATATTCAGACTTAACGTATAACGATTTTATTCATAAATCACTTTATTACCCAGTGAATGCAGGTGATGTGAATGAGTTTGGTCAAAAAGTTGATTTGCTAGCAAAAGCACTGTCTGAACAAGTTAAACTTGCTTATAAAGGTGAAGCTTCTGTTGGTAATGCCATCAATGCAAAAGACGATAACTCAGACATGTTAAAAGATGCATTGCTATTAAGCAAGGCAATGCAACTGGCTTATTTGGGGGATGTTAAGGGCACTCAAGCACCGTCAGTTTTTAAAGCATGGATTGCCGATAAAGATTTTGTTAAACCGACTATTCCAACAGCAGAGCCGCGTATATTATTAACAAAATCGCAACTGAGTGATTTGAGTGACGTGGTTAGCAAAATCGCTAATGCGGCTAATGATGGATTGATTTCAGCTGATGATATGTTCTCTCAACTTCGTTCTGTTGCAGCGGCAATGGGGCAAGATCCAAGTAAATTAAAATCCGATTCTGTCACAAAAATTGCTGACTTAGGTTTGCTAGGTGAATATTTAGATAATATCCCTTATAAAAGCGATGTCACTGGACTTGATCAAGATACATGGAAAAGTATGAGTGGGCTTGAGCAAGAAAAATTTATCCGTAATTTAAACAGTAAAATTCGCTATTATCAAAAATGTAATGCGGATGTCGATCGTTGGATTTCATTAGCTGACGGCAGTGATCCGCGTGAAAATGTGTATCCTATACCATTAGAAATGTTGCCGTAACATGTTAAATATTAATCGATTATCGATTTCACGCTCAACAGGCAAATCCTTTTTTAGCGTTTGCTTGCCAAAGCTTACTGTCAATTCAGGTGAAGTTGTTGTTATTCAAGGTGATAGTGGTGCAGGTAAAAGCACGCTACTTGAAATGGTGGGAATGATATTAAAACCAGACCACATTGATAGTTATAACTTAGTTGTTGATAATTATGATATTGATATCGCAACGCTAATCAAGCAAGATAAAATCGATGAACTTGCTGATATTCGCGCTCAATATTTAGGATTTATGCTGCAAACAGGTGGATTATTGCCATTTTTGACGATTCGTGACAACATTTTATTATCATTGAAGTTATTACAAAAAAAAGTGGATAATAGCCGGTTTGATTATCTAGTGCAAAAACTCAATATCGCACATTTGCTCAATAAACACCCTAAACAGTTATCCATTGGTGAAAGGCAACGAGCTTCTTTTATTCGTTCGATTATTCATAAACCCGCGTTATTACTTGCCGATGAGCCGACTTCGGCATTAGATCCCTATAATGCGAATTTACTGTTTGATTTAATTATTGAGCAAGCTCAGCAAGATAATATTACTGCTATGATTGTCACACATGACTTGCAATGTATAGCTAACAAAGGGTTATTGAATTTATCAGCTAAGTTAACTTCCGCACAATCATCAGAATTTTCACCGTTACAAGATAAGGCGTAAAAAATGACTAAAGCAATATCAAAATGGTTACTTGTTACTCGTTTATCGTTAGCGGACTTATGGTATGACAAAAAAGTATCATTTTGTATTATTGCCTCAGTAATATCAGTGATTACGCCATTATTATTGTTATTTAGTTTAAAATACGGTGTTGTTTCGCAGCTTCGAGAGCAATTACTCAGTGATCCGCAAAATTTAGAAATAAAAATTGTGGGGAATTTGCAACTTAAAGATGAAATGTTTGAGTGGATAAAACAGCAACCTGAAACAGCTTTTGTTATTCCACTCACACGTTCATTAAATACGCAAGCTGATTTAATGAAAGATGCCAGCCATTTTGTTAATAATACCGAAATTATTCCCACGGCTAAAGATGATCCAATAACAAAAAATTTGCCATTACCTAATAATAAAAAGCAAATTTTATTAAGTTCATTATCGGCCGAAAAAATGCAAGTCACGATGGGAAGTCTTGTGAAAATGGTGATCACAAGGCAGCTTGATGGAAAACTTGAAAAAGGAATGACACAATTAGAAGTGGTTGGTATTATTCCCGAAAATCGTTATAGCCGTGCAGCAGCTTTTGTCTCTTTAGATTTACTGATTGATATGGAAAATTATTATGATGGTTATCAAAGTGATGTTTTTGTGACTTCTACTGGGCAATTAAATCCACCTCATCATACGTCGTTTGCGCGAGCCCGTATTTATGCAGACTCACTGGATAATGTGGCTCCATTAGCATTTAAATTACGAGAAAAACATATAGAAACACGTACCGAGGCTAATGCAATTGAAAACATGCAAGCAATCGATCGAGTGCTTAATTTTATTTTTAGCGTTATTGCTATTACGGCAGTATTGGGATGTGTTTTATCATTTACTGGGTCATTTTTATCGAATATTGAACGTAAACGCAAAGATATTGCTTTTATGCGATTACTTGGATTTCGCTCGAAAGGCATTATGCTTTATTTAATTAATCAAGCAATGATTTTGAGCTGTTTTGCTTTTATAATCTCTTGTGGGCTGTTTGCGGTAGGAAATTGTGCTTTTAATTTAGTGTTAGGTAAAAATTTACTTTCACAATCCGTTGTGAGTCAATTACAATTTTATCATCTTATTATTGCATTTTTAGTGACTTTATTTATTTCAGCGGGCATTGTGGTTATAGGAGGGCGAAGTGCTATTCAAATTCAACCAGCAGAAAGCTTACGTGAAGCATAATTATACCCGATTAGCTTGTTGGGGATTGGCTACAATTAGCTTACTACCGGCATTAAGCTTTGCTGAACCTTGGGATAGTAAATTTTATAATCCCAAGCCTGCAAAAGATGATGTAGTTTTACCTATGCCATGTGATGGTAGTTTAGTGATGAAAAAGGTATTTACCCCTACCGATAAACCGCTAGATGATGTCAAAGTCATTTTAGGGAGCAATCAAAAAGAGCTCGGTTTTGCCGAGTATGCCACGCCCAATTATATTGCTGGTAGCTTTTCTGACTCAGGTAAAGAGCGTTATTATTTGATAGGTAAATATGAGATTACCACATTGCAATATCAATCCGTCATGAATGATACTTGTCCAACTCCTAAAATAAGTCTTTCCTTTCCTATCACCGATATTAGCTGGTTTGATGCTATCGCTTTTACAGATAAATATAATCGTTGGTTACTTGCAAACCAGTCAAAAATAAAATCAATAAATTTACCGAATGGTTATGTCCGTTTACCCAATAATACGGAATGGGAATATGCCGCGCGTGGTGGTTCAAAAGTGACAGAATCGGAATTTCGAGAATCACGATTCCCTATGGCTAAAAATCTCGAAAATTATGCGTGGTTTTCTGGTGCTAAGTCTGCTAATGGTAAATTGCAACTTATTGGTAGGTTAGATCCTAATCCCCTAGATCTGTATGATATTTTAGGTAATGCGAGCGAAATGATGTTTGATTCGTTTAGAATGAATAAACTTGATCGCTACCATGGACAACAAGGAGGAATGATTGTTCGTGGGGGGAGCTATTTAACGCCCGAATCTTCAACTACCAGTGCTTTTCGTACTGAAAAGCCTTTCTATGATGATAAAAATGCTTATAAAAGTAAAGATGTTGGATTTCGCTTAGTTTATACAACTGAAGTGATGAATTCGAATGACAAAATAAAAGAACTGGACAAAGAATGGAGTGAATTAGGCAGTGAAACTGATAGCACAAAAAATGGTAATGTTGTCAGTGAACTTGAAAAAATCACTAAACAAGTTGAAGATGAAAAAACAAAAAAAGAATTAAATCAACTCAATGCACTTTTACGTAGCGCCAATCAAGCGCGTGATGAGCAACGAGATCGTTCTATTCAATCTGCATTACAATTAGGTGCATTTTTGTGCGCTAATGTTTCAGATTTGAATGGCAAGTTTGAGTATAATGATAATTTATATAAAACAATGATTAATGAAGTTTGTGATTCAAAAGAGGCAGATACTGTGACCGATGACAATATGTGCTCAAAAGTGAAGCTTGATAATTTAAAACAAGTCGTTGATGAGTCTAAAAGTGCTAGGGACTTTATATTAAAATATTATTCCGACACGATTGTTAATACAGCGTCAAATTACGAGAAAAATACGATTAATGATCAAGTTAAATCAACGCAATTTATCCTCGAAAATAGCGGTAAAGCGAATATGAGCGATTATTTAAAACTCTATTTCAAACATATTAATCAATATATTGAATCGGGGAAGATCGAGCGGATAGCTTGGCTACAAACGTGTAATGAGATAAAAGGAAAAAATGATGAATAAAATTATAGTAATACTGACTTTGTGTATATCGCTTATTTTAACAGGGTGTCAAGGCTCAGGAGGAGTAAGTTCTAGAAATGTCGATCCTGCATTAACAAAAAGCAATACAGCTAAGTTTTTTAGCAAATCAGCTTGGCAATCTTGTGCTATCGGTGCTGGTTTAGGCGGTATTGGTTGTATGTTAGCTGGCGGAAAAACAGGGGTATGTCTTGCGTCTGCGGCTGTTGGTTGTGGTGTGATGATGGGGGCTAACTATTATCTTGACAGTAAACGGGCTGAATATGCTGATGATGAGATGCGTCTAGATGTTTATATTCAAGATGTTCAAAAGAACACTTACGAAGTACAAGCGGTGACCGAAACAGCTAAAGCAGTATTAGATAAGAATTTAGCAACACTGAAAGTATTAAATAATCAAATAAAAAATGACACATTAAATAAAAAACAAGCACAAAATGATTTGACACAAATTGATGCAAATATTGCTTATTTAAGAGACAAATTAAAAAGCATGAAAAAAGTTGAGAATGATTGGGTTTCAATATCTTCTCAAGAACGACAATCAGGTGTTAGAGTATCAAGGCTGGATCAACAAATTAGTCAATTGCATAAACAAATATCAGTACTTGAAAATCAAATTAATCTTGTTACCAAACAACGTTCAGCAGTTAAGGTGAGCTAATTATGAAAAAAAGATACCTTCTATTACTCAGCCCGCTTATTTTTTTAGCTGGTTGTTCAACAACGCCCGAACAGTGCGATCCGACTAATACCAATATTGGAATTATGGATAAAATCAGCTGTAATTATTCAGGCAATTATCAGGCTCGAATTGATCAGAAAAAACAAATTCTAGAAAATGAAGTAAGAGCTAATCAGCAGTTTAAAGAGATTTATGCCACCATCGAGAAGCAAAAAAATGCCACCTCGTTAAGCATTAAACAGAAAAAGGCACAGCAGCAAAAGTTGAAAACTGATTTAACTAAACTGACAAATGAAGTAAAACAAAAAGCCAAAGGTCGTGATGACTTGCAGGCTCAAGTAAAAGATATTGAACAGCAACTAAATAAGGTCAACAATTCAAATAGTTCTGAACTTGAAAAACAAGTTGAGCTTGAAAAGTTAAATAAAAAGCTGCAACAATTGCAAAAAGCACTGAATATATAAATATATTTTTACTAAATCAATGTTTAAATAAAACAGAAGCTAAATAAAAGGAAATGAATTAGCAATGCAGCGAATAACAAGAATTATTTTTGATCATAATCATTCTGAAAAGATGTCTTTATTCGATCAATATAATTCTTTGTTAGCATTGCTAAAATCGCATTTAACTGAACGTACTTTTTCGATCTTAGCTATACCAAGGTTGATTGATGATAATCAATATATTGGATGGTACAGCCCTTTAGAAGGGCAGCCTATCTTATTGAGTGAAATTAGCGATCAATCACATAAAGCTAAGATAGAAAAAACGTTACAAAATCGTATTAACGATATTGAAGCTACGGTTAAGTTAATGTCAATCACTGCTGAGCAGCGGACATTTATTTCATCATGGTTACCTAGAATTAAAAGTTTAGGTAACCATATTTATGTGATTAATGATGACCCAGTTATTGTCAATATCTTTGAAGATCCCATTTTACCTGCACCAGTCCCTGTTATTCCACCAAAATCATTTTGGCGTTGGTGGCATTTTTTACTTTTAGCCTTATTAATCCTTGGGTTACTGGGTATTCTTTGGTATTTATTTTGTCCATATGAAAAAGAAAAGCCAGTGATTGCTGATGTTGAACCTGTCATTACTCTGCCTGTTGAAGAACAGAAACCAGATCCAGTTGTTGAGCCACCTAAAGAGGAACAACCCGTTGTAAAATCGGAGCCTGAACCGATACCAGCACCTAAAAATTGTATTACTCGTGAAGAAATTGCAAATAATACTGACAAGCCTAAAATGGTTATGATATTTGACAATTCAGCCTCAATGACATTGACATTGATGGAATCTCAAGCCTCCATTAATCAATACTTAAATTCTGATTGGTATTCAATGACCGAACAAGAAGCTGATGCATACGAAAAACGTATGACACGTTTACCTAATCGTTTATCAAGTAGTAAAAAGGTTGCATTATCGACTATTGATAAAATACAACCCGATGTTAATATTGCGTTAGTTACCCTTTCTGCTTGCCCTGCTGCACAAACTACCTCGTTTTATCATTATGAAAATAGAGGTAAACTAAAAAATAAAATTAGTCGGTTAAATCCATTAGAAAATAACAGTGCAACGCCTTTATACAGTGGTATAAAGCAAGCGAGTAAAATGCTTGATGGCATAAACCATGATGATTACATCTTAGTAATTAGTGATGGCGAAGATAATTGTACCAAAGCGAATATTTGTACTTTAGCCGGCAAGATCGCAGCTCAACAACCCCGTCTAAAGATAAATATTGTCGATATTGCTGGACAACATAAAATTGACTGTGTAGCGGAAAAAACAGGAGGTAAGGTTTATATCGCTCAAAACCCAACACAGATAGTTAAACAAATGAATAATGCCGTTTCGAATATGAATATTAGTAAACCGATATGTGAATAATTATTTACAAATAATACTAGATAATTGAATATCTCGTTTTTGATATTTCTATTCGTAAAAACGTTTCAAGTTAGTGTTATTTTAGTATAAGAATAATAGTCAACTGCAAGGAATTAAATCAATAATGCAACGAATAACGCGGATAGCCTTTGATTATAATAACCCGGAGAAGATATCTCTATTAGAACAATATCATTCCTTACTATTATTATTAAAATCACATTTAACCGATCGCACTTTTTCGATTTTAGCATCACCAAAGCTAATTGATAACAATCAATACCTAGGCTGGTATACCAATCTTGAAGGGCAACCGCTTTTACTTGATAGAATTGCTGACAAATCGCATAAAAATAAGATAACCAAAACATTACAAACACGTATTAATGATATTGAAAATGCTATTAAACTAATGCCATTAAGCGGTGAAGAGCGAAGTTTAGTTTTGGTATGGCTTCCAAGAATTAAAAGTTTAGGTAACCAAATTTATGTGATTAATGATGAACCGGTTATTGTCAATACCTTTGAAGAACCGGTTTTACCTGCAGTGGTCCCAGTTATTCCACCAAAGCCATTTTGGCGTTGGTGGCATTTTTTACTTTTAGCCTTATTGCTTATTGGTTTACTTGGTATTCTTTGGTATTTATTTTGCCCATTTGGTAAACAAAAGTTAGCTGTTCGCCATCCAATGGCAGTTGTTGTAGTAAAGAAACCTGAACCCAAACCAGAACCAGAACCTAAATCGACCCCTGAGCCTGTTAGTGAGCCAAAAGATACTGTGCCAGAAGAACCTACGTCAACAGCAATATCTGAGCCCAAACCAAAACCGAAACCGGTGCCACCACCAGCACCAAAGGTAAAAAATCCACCTAACTGTATAACCAAAGAAGAGATGAACAAAGAGCCTAATCCATCTAAAATGGCAATAGTGTTTGATAATTCACCATCGATGACAGTGACATTGAATGAATCGCCATCAGAGGTTGAGCGATACTTTCGATATTTGTGGGATGATTATGGCCGTAATATGTCAGAGGAAGAAAAAATCAAATATGAAAAGCGTATGACGCGCTTACCAACTCGTTTATCAAGTAGTAAAAGTGTAGCTACTTCCAGCATTGACAGCATACAACCGAACATTGATATATCGCTAGTAACCTTGACGAATTGCCCCGCAGCCGATGTTTCGCCATTTTATAAGTACACTAATCGCGTGTCACTAAAGCATAAAATTAAACAATTAACACCCTCTACAACAGACGAGGCTGGAACACCTTTATATAGTGGTCTAGAAAAAGCCAGTAAAATACTAGATGGTATAACACGTGATGATTATATTCTTATTATTAGTGATGGCGAAGATAGTTGTACAAGAAATAATATTTGTACTTTGGCTAACTATATTGCTGCACAAAAACCACGATTAAAAATTAACATTGTTGATATTGCTGGCGAACATAAAATAGATTGCATTGCTAATGCCACCGGAGGAAAAGTCTATATAGCCCAAAGTCCACAAGATATGATTAAACAAATGAACAATGCAGTCTCAAGTTTAAAAATCAACAGGCCAATATGCCAATAAAAATAAAATAGGGCGGGATAACTACTGTAGGTTACTCACCCAAACAATCCTTATCATCAACAAAATTGACTAAAAGTTGTTGAAAGTTATATTGATTTAATTAAAAAAAATCAACCTACAAAGTAATACGTCTCTAAAGCCTAACCAAAGTTAGTCTTAGCAAATTGTTTCAGCCTAAATTTCTTTGAAATGCGATATAAAAAAGCAAAATTAGGCATTATTTTTTAAAGATGGATAGGTCACTATGTAATTGATCACTTTTTGTTTTAAAATTAGTTAAGCACTGATCAATCTTTGATTGCTTTTTATCCATTTAATTTTATTGTTGTTTTTTTTGATTTTTCTTTACCATTCTTTGCAAAAAATTTCATCCGTATTTTATATTTAATAGTTATACTTACATAACAAATGAGTTTATTTGACATCCTATTAACGTTAATAACGTTGTTGCTATCAATGTTTTCATTGTAGTACAACGCTATTGATCCAGTTTTGATACGCATGGAGCACAACTACTAAAAAAACTTGGCACGCCAAACAGGGAAGTTTGGCGTGTTAACCTCACTTCACTAGCAACGCCTCTGACACCGGAATAAGACAAATCAAATAGCTTTACATAGTTTTTGTTAAAAAAGACCTAAGAGTTACTAAAAAATAAGTCAGAAAACATATTGATTTTATTGAGATTTTTTATGTTCTTTTTTTAATCGAAAACAATTTCCAAAAAACATTTTTTAACATTTCTTGGTGAAATCTTAACTTTAATCCAAGCAAAACATTACAAATTTTAACAAAAAAAATAGTTACCCATTTTTAAAATAAGCTATACTTTCAAAGGCTTAGCATAAACAGCTTATTTTGTGAGCTATTAGCAATAAAAAAGTAAATAAAACAAAAAGTTAATTGACAGGAAGGATATTATGCAGTATCATGGAGTTGTATCGGG